>NZ_JAMYRE010000014.1:0-209276 GCF_040321265.1 Mesorhizobium sp. M0491 | reverse complement strand
CGCGAGCACAAGAAGCTCGCTCTACGCCAAGCCGCATGACCAGCTTCATGATCGCCCATTTTGCAGAACTTGACGCACACAACCAGAGCGTTCCTACGCTCTCACTGCGGGTCATCAGTGGTTCGACCGTCTCGTGCGAGGCGATTCCGACGCGTTGCGCGATCAGCAGATGGGTCTCCAGTTCCTTGAGGGATCCCTGGGCGATCCTGAGAAATTGCTGATAGGAAGCTCGGCTTTCTCGCCCGTAACCTTCGGCAGTGTTGGCGGGAACGGAGGTGGCTGCACGGCGTACCTGAGTCGTCAGTCCGTAGAGCTCATCCCTTGGCCAAGCTCTGGTTGTTTCGTAGATCGATACCGCCAGATCCATAGCTTGCTGCCAGACAATTAAATCCCTGTACGATTCAATCTTGGCCGCCATCCTTGCCCTACTGCCCTACTGCCCTACTGCCTACTGCCCCCTTACTCCCCTACACATTCAGCAACAGATACTCCCGCTCCCACGGGCTGATCACTTCCATGAAGGTCTCGAACTCCGCCCGTTTGATCGCCGCGTAGGTAGCGGCGAAGGACTTGCCCAGATGCGCGCAGAGTTCCTCGTCGCCCTCGAACAGGTCGACGGCTTCGAGCAGGCCGCGCGGCAGGTCGATCTCGTCGGCATTGGCGGTGGTCAGCACGGGAGGCTCGGCCTTGATCTTGTTGGTGATGCCGATCAGCCCACAGGCAAGCGATGCCGCAAGCGCTAGATAGGGGTTAGCATCGGAGGACGGGATGCGGTTTTCGACGCGCCGAGCCGCCGGATCCGAACGTGGCACGCGAAATGCCGTGGTGCGGTTGTCATAGCCCCATTTGTTGTTGACCGGCGCCGACGCCGCCTGTGTCAGCCGGCGGTAGGAATTGACGTAGGGCGCGAACATCACCAGCGCGTTCGGCACATGCTTCTGCATGCCGCCGATAAAGTGGAAAAAATCGTCGGTTTCCGAGCCGTCAGCGGCCGAAAAGATGTTCTGTCCAGTCTTCTTGTCGATGATCGACTGATGGATGTGCATGGCGGAGCCGGGTTGCCCCTGGATCGGCTTGGCCATGAAGGTGGCGTAGATCTCGTGCTTCAGCGCCGCCTCGCGAATGGTGCGCTTGAACATGAACACCTGGTCGGCCAGTTCGATCGGGTCGCCGTGGCGCAGATTGATCTCCAACTGGCCGGCGCCTTCCTCGTGTATCAGCGTATCGATCTCCAGGCCCTGGCTTTCGGAGAAATGGTAGATGTCGTCGATCAGTTCGTCGAATTCGTTGACGCCGGCGATCGAATAGCCGGCGCCGCCGCCGATCGCGCGTCCCGACCGGCCGACAGGCGGGGTCAGCGGATAGTCCGGATCGGGATTCTTGCGCACCAGGTAGAACTCGATCTCGGGCGCCACCACTGGCTTCAGGCCGAGCTTGTCATAGGCAGCCACCACACGCTTCAACACGTTGCGCGGCGTGAACTCGACTGAGCGTCCGTCCTGGTGGACGAGATCGCAGATGACCGCGGCCGTCGGGTCTTCTTCCCAGGGCACCACCGTCAGCGTCGACAGGTCCGGCATCAGTTTGAGGTCGCCGTCGTCTTCCGGGTAATGGAAGCCGTTGCCATCCTCGGGGTAGCCGCCGGAAATCGTTGTCATGAAAACTGCCGACGGCAGCGCCAGCGAGGTGTTGGAGGTGAATTTCTTCGACGGCATCATCTTGCCACGCGCGACGCCGGCCTGATCAGGCGTGATGCACTCGATATCCTCGATGCCGCGCCACTCCAGCCAGGCGCTGACTTCCTTCCAGTTCTTGACGCCCCGTTGGTTTTTCACGAAGGCAGGCGTACGGACACGTCCTCCGCGGCTCGACGGACGGACTTCCTTTTTTGCAGGCGGCATCATTCACCAGATTGGGTTGCGGATTGTGGAGTATAGCCGTGCCCCCCTGTGGAAGGGAAGGGGAGCCGCGTCGGGCATTGGCCGGTGCGGTTGAAAATCACGCCAATCGGCCTAGTTTCGGCCGTTGCAATTCCAATCGAGGCCCAAATCTTAATCGAGAAATTGAATGCGGCCCAACGGCAAACTGACGACGATCGGATTCGATGCCGACGACACGCTGTGGCAGAACGAGCAGTTCTTCCGGCTGACGGAAAAGCGCTTTGCCGCCATGCTCGTCGACCATGGCGAAGCCGAGCATATCTCGGCACGATTGCTGGAGGCCGAAAGGCGCAACCTCGCCGTCTATGGCTTCGGCATCAAGGGATTTACCCTGTCGATGATCGAGACGGCGATCGAGGTCACGCAAGGCCGCGTACCGGCCTCGGTCATAGCAGAGATTCTCGATGCCGGCCGCGAAATGCTGAGTCATCCGATCGAGGCCTTGCCGCACGCCCGCGAGACGGTCGAAAAGCTTGCCGGCGCATTCCGGCTTGTGCTGATCACCAAGGGCGACCTCTTCGATCAGGAGCGCAAGCTGGCTGGCTCTGGCCTTGGCGATCTGTTCGACGCGGTCGAGATCGTCAGCGACAAGAATGCCGCCACCTATAGGAGGATCTTCAGCCGCCACGGCGATGGTGCCGCGAAAAGCATGATGGTCGGCAACTCGCTGAAGTCGGATGTGGTGCCGGCCATCGAGGCCGGCGGCTGGGGTGTCCATGTGCCGCACGAACTGACCTGGGTGCTGGAGCATGTCGAAGCGCCGGTAACCGAATCGAGGTTCCGCCAGATATCCGATCTCGGACAACTGCCCGGATTGATCGAAAGCATCATCGATCCGTGATTGCCGGGCCTTACCTAATTTGCTCAATTCCGGACGGAAAACCGTTACACACTTTCCCGCAATTAGCTTAGCGGCCGATGAGGCGATCGATCACCGGTTGCAACCGTTCGGGCGTGATCGGCTTGGCGACCACCACGTCGATGATACCAGACAGGCCCAGACTTTCCGTCGCGCCATTCTTGGTTGACAGCAGGATTACCGGTGGCAGCGATTTGCCCGAGGCGCGGCGCAACGCGGCGATGCTGGACATCAGGTTCTCGCAGTCCTTGTTGTCGGCGCCGCCGTCAAGGACAACCACACCGGGAATGAGGGACCGCAAGATCCTTGCCGCCGTGTCGGGAGATTCCGAAATCGGCTTGAGCCCGGATCGCTCGACGATCTTTGAAATCACCACGCGATTGATTGGCGATTTCCCGACGACAAGCACCTGCGACGGATCACGGATCGCCTCGGCGCTCGAGTCACGGGTCGCCAGATTCGGATGTCTTGGAGTCTCGCCTTCGCGGTTCACCGGGCACACAAGTCGGCCAAGAAGCTCGCCCCTATTTCAATGCAGAGTTGAATCCGGAGCGCAATTGGCGTGAGATCGGAGCCTATGTCAAGTTGAAATAAAAGTACCCTAAATCATCGCCGGGAGCAGTGAATTTCAAGCAACGCTACTGTACTCAACTGTCCACACGTGAGCTTGATGAAAAGAAAATTCACCTGCGTAGAGGCTGCGCAGGTGAAGGGTCGGTTGCATGGATTCGGTCAGCCGTGGCTCTGCTGCGTGACGATGACCGGGATCAGCAGATCGCCCCAGTTGCCGTCGCCGCCGTGATGTCGTGCCGAGCGCACGAGCTCGACCGAGACGCCCGCCTCGACCGCCTTCATCACCGACTGGTTGAGGCGGTGCAGGTCGTTGGCCAGCATGCGGATCGTCGCCTGCTGGTCGACGCTCATCGTCGTCGACTGTTCCTCGGCGCGTTCCTTGACGCGGCTTATCGATGCCATTGGTCTTCTCCTTGTGTTCCAAGCCCTGTTGGGCGTTCCCTCTGTATTTCTGCGGTCCGCTATTCCGCGGCTGGTTTGAACTGCGCGTGCTCGGTCGATTCATGCATGGCGGTGGTCGACGACTTGCCGCCGGTGATCGCCATAGACACGGCGTCGAAATAGCCGGTGCCGACCTCGCGCTGGTGCTTGGTCGCGGTGTAGCCATTGGCCTCGGCCGCGAACTCCGCTTCCTGCAACTCGGAATAGGCCGCCATCTGCCGTGCCTTGTAGCCGCGCGCCAGCTCGAACATGCCATAGTTGAGCTGGTGGAAGCCGGCGAGCGTGATGAACTGGAACTTGTAGCCCATGGCGCCGAGCTCCTTCTGGAATCTGGCGATCGTCGCGTCGTCGAGGTTCTTCTTCCAGTTGAACGAGGGCGAGCAATTGTAGGCGAGCAGCTTGTCGGGATGATGCTTGCGCACGCCCTCAGCGAATCTCCTGGCCTGTGCCAGGTCGGGTTTCGAGGTCTCGCACCAGATCAGATCCGCGTAAGGCGCATAGGCGATGGCGCGGGCGATGCAGGGCTCGATGCCGTTCCTGACATGGTAGAAACCTTCCACCGTGCGCCCGGCGTCGTAGTCGACGAAAGGCTGGTCGCGTTCGTCGATGTCGGAGGTGAGCAGCTTGGCGGCTTCCGCATCGGTGCGCGCGACGACCAGGGTCGGCGTGCCCATCACGTCCGCCGCCAGGCGCGCGGCATTGAGGTTGCGGATGTGCGCCGCGGTCGGGATCAGCACCTTGCCGCCGAGATGGCCGCATTTCTTTTCCGACGCAAGCTGATCCTCATAGTGGACGCCGGCGGCGCCCGCCTCGATGAAGGCCTTCATGATTTCGAAGGCGTTGAGCGGTCCGCCGAAGCCGGCTTCCGCGTCGGCAACGATCGGCGCGAACCAGGTCTCGACCGAAAGCCCGTTGCCTTCGGAGGTCTCGATCTGGTCGGCGCGCTGCAGCGTGCGGTTTATGCGCTTGACCAGTTCGGGCGCCGCATTGGCCGGGTAGAGCGATTGGTCCGGATACATCGCACCAGCCGTGTTGGCGTCGGCGGCAACCTGCCAGCCCGACAGGTAGATTGCCTTCAGCCCGGCGCGCACCTGCTGCATCGCCTGATTGCCGGACATGGCGCCGAGCGCGTTGACGAAGTCCTCCTCGTGGATCAGCTTCCACAGCCGGTTGGCGCCCATTTCGGCGAGGCTCTGGCGGATCTGCACCGAACCGCGCAGGCGCTTCACATCCGCCGCGGAGTAGGGCCGTTCGATACCGTCGAAGCGACCTTCCGGGGCCGATGGGACGAGGTTGTAAAAATCAGTCATTGGTCACTCCGAGGGATTGCTGATCTGTGTCAAGGCGTCAAGAATTTGGGGTCGTTGGGTATGACTGGATTTACATTTCTGCGCGAAATCAGCCACATAAATCCACAAAGCCGGCAGAATATAAGAGAAAACCTGTGTTGTGTTTGACAGAGGTGCATTGTAAATTTGTCATTGTTGTAAAAGGCCAAAGCCCAGAAAATTCGTGTAAATGCTGTAAAGGACAGTCCGTGGCTGACCAGAAGATCTTCGCCGGGCCGCGCATCCGCCGCATCCGCAACGCCAAGGGCCTGACCCAGACGGCGATGGCCGAGGGTCTTGGCATTTCGCCATCCTATCTCAATCTGATCGAGCGCAACCAGCGGCCGCTGACGGTGCAGCTGATCCTCAGGCTGGCCTCCGTCTACAAGGTCGATCCACACGAGCTGCAGGGCGAGGCGAGGGGATCTGTCGCTGCCTTGAAGGAAGTGTTCACCGACCCTCTGCTGGTCGGCGAGTTGCCGGGTGATCAGGAACTGATCGAGCTTGCCGAGGCGGCGCCCAATGCGTCCGCGGCGGTGATAAAACTGTTCCGCGCCTATCGCGAGCAGGCCGAGCGCCTGTCCGATCTCAACGAGCTTTTGGCGCGCGAAGGTCGGGCGACGGCGCTTTCCGGCGCCCGCCTGCCGATCGACGAGGTGCACGAGATTTTCGAGCGCCGGCCGAACCATTTTGCTGCCCTCGAGGAGGAGGCCGCGGCGTTCACCTCGGTGCTCGATCCCGGCGACGATCTGTTCGGCGCGCTGAAGGCCTGGCTGAAGCGCGAATATGGCATCGTGGTCAAGGTGCTGCCGGTCGCGACCATGCCGAACTGGCGCCGCCGTTATGATCGTCATTCGCAGCGCCTGTTCCTGTCCGAACGGCTGTCGCCGTTCGACCAGTTGCGCGAAGTCGCTATGGAGGCCTGCCTGATCCGCATGACGGTCGCGGTCGCCGGCGAGATCCAGGCGCTCAAGCTGAGCACCGACGAGGCGCGCCGCCTGGCCCGCTTCGAACTTGGCCGTTATGCGGCGCATGCGCTGATGATGCCCTATCAGGCCTTTCATGCGGCTGCCGTGCGCGCCCGCTACGACATCGATGTCCTGCGTTCGCGCTTCGGGGTCTCCTTCGAACAGGCAGCCAACCGGCTGACCATGCTGCAGCGGCAGGGTGTCTCCGGCGTGCCGTTCTTCATGCTGGAGGTCGACAATGCAGGCAACCGCTTCCGCAAGGCCGGCAGCCAGGGGTTTCCACAAAGCCGCTTTGGCGGCGGCTGTCCCAAGCTGCCCGTGCATGTTGCCTTCACCCAACCCGGCCAGATATTTGTCGAGACGGTGGAAATGCCCGACGGCGCCGAGTTCCTGTGCATCGCCCGCACACTGGAAGGGCCGCAAGGCGCGTTCTCGGAACGCCCGCGCCGCACCGCATTGCTGCTTGGCTGCGACATCGGCTTTCGTGACGACATCGTCTATGGCGCGGCATTACCCGGTGCGGCAATCACCGCAAAGGCTGGCAGTATCGCGGCGACGCCGGTCGGGCCTGCCTGCCGGCTTTGCGAACGCGTCGGCTGCCTGGCGCGCGCCGAGCCGCCGGTGACGCGCCCGCTCGGCCTCGACGAGATGGTGACGGGCCTGAGTGCCTTCGATTTCCAGTAGCCGTGTTCCTCTGAAATAGGAGCAAGGTGCCACAATTGTCGCCGGCCGCTGGCTCAGTTCCGGCCTGCGCCTTTGCGTTACGCGAACAGAGCATCTTTTTGTCGTCCCTTGCGCATCGTCCCGTCCACAAAAGCCCGACAGTCGCGCTCATGATCGATACCGCATCGCCGATCGTCGCATCGCCAGCCGTCTCGCCGCGCGAGGAACGCGTCGGCATGCTTTTGGTCTTCCTGTCGGCGCTGATGTGGAGTTTCGGCGGCACCATCGCCCGCTTCATCACTGTCGGTGACAGCTGGACGGTCATTTTCTGGCGCTCCGTCTGGGCAGCCGCCTTCCTGGTCTGCTTCATGGTCTGGCGTGACGGCTGGCGTGGCACGCTGAAGCTGTTCCGCGACATGGGTCTGCCCGGCCTTGCCGTCGGGATCTGCTTCGCCACCGCATCCACAGCCTTTGTCGTCGCGCTGGCCTACACCACCGTCGCCAACATCCTGTTGATGCAGGCCGGCGTGCCGTTGCTGGCGGCGCTGTTTGCCTGGGCATTGTTTCGCGAAAGGGTTGGTGTCGCGACATGGGTGGCAATCGCCGCCGTCATCACCGGCGTCGCCATCATGGTGTCGGAATCGCTGGATGGCGCCGTCTCGCCCATAGGCGATGGGCTGGCGCTGTTGATCGCGGTCATGTTCTCGGTCGCCACCGTCATCACCCGGCGGTTTTCCGGCGTGCGCATGACGCCGGCGACGTGCCTCGGCACCATGCTCGCGGCCGGCTTTGCCGTCTCGCAGGCATCGACCTTCGCCGTGTCGGTCAGCGACATGGGCTTTCTGTTTGCCTTCGGCGTGGTCAATCTCGGCCTCGGCCTCGCCTTCTTCGCCACCGGAGCGCGGCTGATACCGGCGGCCATCGCGGCGCTGCTCGGCACGTTCGAACCGATCCTCGGTCCGATATGGGTCTGGCTCATCCATTCCGAGGTGCCGTCGGGGCGCACCATCATCGGTGGCGCGGTTGTGGTCACGGCGCTGCTCGTCCATATCGGGCTCGAATTCAAGCGCCAGGCACGGCCCGAACGCGCCGGGGTCACCGGGGTGCCGTCGCCTAATTGAAGCGGCCTGCAGCTTTGCCATTGACAACGTCGCTGCAGCACGGGCAGGCTGGGAATACGGCAACAACAAGACAGGCGTATCTTGCCAAGTCTCCCAGCCGGTCCGATCGAGACCGGACCATATCGTCGTATCTCTGCCCGCGCCACGGCGAAAGCCTATGACGGTATGCCTCCCAGGCCGCCTCAGGGGCATCGAGCCATCTCATCGAACCGCCTGCATGGTGTCGGCAGTTCGCGCTTGTCGCCCCTTGGAAAGCTCAATAGTCTGAAGAAAATGCCGGTCGCGCTGATATCGCGACGAGCCGGTGAAGGAACACTCATCAAAGGAGAATAGCATGATCCGCAAAGCGCTCTGGCTTTCGGCTACCTCGGCATTCCTGACACTTTTCACCGTCGGCGGTCACGCCGCGGATCGTGTCGTCAACGTCTTCAACTGGTCGGACTACATCGACAGTTCGATCATCGACGATTTCACCAAGGAAACCGGCATCAAGGTCGTCTATGACACCTTCGATTCCAACGAAATCCTGGAAACCAAGCTGCTTGCCGGCGGCAGCGGCTACGACGTCGTCGTGCCCAGCGGCAACTTCCTCGCGCGCCAGATCCAGGCCGGTGTGTTCCAGAAGCTCGACAAGTCGAAACTGCCCAACATTTCCAACATGTGGGATACGGTTACCGAGCGCACCGCCAAGTACGACCCCGGCAACGAATACTCCGTCAACTACATGTGGGGCACGGTTGGCATCGGCTACAACATCAAGAAGGTGCAGGCGGCACTCGGCACCGACAAGATCGACAGCTGGGATGTCTTCTTCAATCCCGATAGCCTGGCCAAATTGAAGGACTGCGGTGTCTACGTGCTGGACTCGCCGGCAGATATCATCCCGGCGGCTCTGAAATATCTTGACCTCGACCCGAACAGCACGTCACCCGATGATATCGCCAAGGCCGAGGAGACCTTGCTCAAGGTCCGGCCTTACATCAGGAAGTTCCATTCCTCCGAATACATCAACGCGCTCGCCAACGGTGATATCTGCCTGGCGGTCGGCTGGTCGGGTGACGTGTTCCAGGCCCGCAACCGCGCGGTCGAGGCCAAGCAGGGCGTCGAGATCGGCTATTCCGTGCCGAAGGAGGGCGCTCAGATGTGGTTCGACCAGATGGCGATCCCTGCCGATGCGCCGCATGTCGCGGAGGCGCTCGAGTTCATCAACTACATGATGAAGCCGGAAGTTATCGCCAAGTCGTCGAACTACGTGCTCTACGCAAACGGCAACAAGGCCTCGCAGCAATTCGTCGACAAGGCATTGTTGGAGGATCCTTCGGTTTATCCCGATGCCGAGACCATAAAGAAGCTCTACACCGTCTCGCCGTACGATCCCAAGACCCAGCGCGTCATCACGCGCACCTGGACCAAGATCGTCACTGGCCAGTAAGCAATCCGACACGGTCCCGGCAGCCACCTGCCGGGACCGTTTCTACCTGGGGCAAGAAGCAAGAAAATCAGGACGGAGTGGGACATGAAATCGCTTGGCAGCATCCGCAGGGATTTTGCACCGTGGAACGACCCGAATGCCAAGCCGTACATCCAGTTCGACAACGTCACCAAGAAGTTCGGTGACTTCACCGCCGTCAACAATCTGTCTCTGACCATCTTCGAGCGCGAGTTCTTCGCGCTGCTCGGCGCCTCCGGTTGCGGAAAGTCGACGCTGCTCAGGATGCTCGCCGGCTTCGAGGAGCCGACAGCCGGCCGCATCCTGCTTGACGGCCAGGACCTGCGCGGCATCCCGCCCTATCGGCGGCCGGTCAACATGATGTTCCAGTCCTATGCGCTGTTCCCGCACATGACGGTCGAGAACAACATCGCCTTCGGCCTCAAGCAGGACGGCATGCCGAAGCCCGAAATCGCATCGCGCGTTGCCGAGATGCTGAAGCTGGTCAAACTCGAGCAGTTCGCCAAGCGCAAGCCGCACCAACTATCCGGCGGCCAGCGCCAGCGCGTCGCGCTCGCCCGCTCGGTCGCCAAACGGCCGAAAGTGCTGCTGCTCGACGAGCCGCTTGGCGCTCTCGACAAGAAGCTGCGCGAAGAGACGCAGTTCGAACTGATGGACCTCCAGCAGAACCTCGGCCTGACCTTCGTCGTCGTCACCCACGACCAGGAAGAGGCGATGACCATGGCCGATCGCATCGCCATCATCGACAAGGGCGAGGTGATGCAGGTGGCAACGCCGGCCGAAGTCTACGAGGCGCCGGGGTCGCGCTTCGTCGCCGGCTTCGTCGGCAATGTGAACATGTTCGAGGGCAAGATCGCGCGTGGCGAGGCCGGCAGCGCCAGTATCGACGCCGGCAACGGCATCACCATCCGCACCGACAATGCCGGGACGGCCGGCGCCGGGACGGCCGTCACCTTCGCCATCAGGCCCGAAAAGATCAAGGTGTCGTCGAAAAAGCCGGCCGAGGCGGTCAACGCCATCGAGGGCGAGGTCTACGACATCGCCTATCTCGGCGACATGACCGTCTATCATGTCAGGCTGGACGACGGCCAGGTGGTGCGCGCCAGCACCATGAACGCGGCCCGCATCACCGAGGATCCGTTGAGCTGGAACGACCGCGCCTGGGTTTCCTTCCGGCCCGACGCCGGCGTCGTGCTGACGCGGTAGGGGCGACCATGTCGAGCGCCGCCGTCACCACCGCATCAGCCTCTCCGACGACCAATGCCGGCAAATCCATCCTCGCCAGGCTGGGTGCTGCCTTCGTTGGCCGACTGGTCATCATCATCCCTTATGTCTGGCTGCTGTTCTTCTTCCTCATTCCGTTCGTCATCGTCTTCAAGATCTCGCTGTCGCAGACGGCGATCGCCATTCCGCCCTATACGCCGGCGCTCGATTTCAGCGGCGGCGTTTCCGGGTTCCTCGCCCAGCTGAAACAACTCAGCCTCGACAACTACGCCTGGCTGACGCAGGACGCGCTCTACTTCAACGCCTATGTGACCAGCGTCATCATCGCCGCGGTCTCGACGGTCCTGACACTGCTCGTCGGCTATCCCATCGCCTACGGCATGGCGCGCGCGCCGGCGACGATCCGCCCAACCTTGCTGATGCTGGTGATCCTGCCGTTCTGGACCTCGTTCCTGATCCGCGTCTACGCCTGGATCGGCATTCTCAAGCCCGAAGGGCTGCTCAATCAGCTGCTGCTCGCCACCGGCGTCATCCACCAGCCGCTGATCATCCTCAACACCTATACGGCGATCTTCATCGGCATCGTCTATTCCTACCTGCCGTTCATGGTGCTGCCGCTCTATTCCGCGCTTGAGAAGATGGACTATTCGCTGATCGAGGCAGCCAAGGATCTCGGCTGTCCGCCGACCAGCGCGTTCTGGAAGATCACCTTCCCGCTATCGCTGCCCGGCGTCATCGCGGGCTGTCTGCTGGTGTTCATTCCGGCCGTCGGCGAGTTCGTCATTCCCGATCTGCTCGGCGGATCGCAGACGCTGATGATCGGCAAGACGTTGTGGAACGAGTTCTTCGCCAATCGCGACTGGCCGGTATCGTCGGCCGTCGCCGTCATCCTGCTGTTGCTGCTGATCGTGCCGATCATGCTCTTCCAGCGGGCCCAGGCGCGCGCTCAGGAAATGGACAGGTGACCTCATGAACGCCACCTGGAGCCGCTTCAACATCACCTCGATCGTGCTTGGATTTGCCTTTCTCTATCTGCCGATCGTGCTGCTCATCGTCTTCTCGTTCAACGAATCGAAACTGGTCACGGTCTGGGGCGGTTTCTCGACCAAATGGTACGTCTCGCTGTTCCACAACCAAGGCCTCATGGACGCGACCTGGGTGACGGCGCGTGTTGGCCTGATCTCGGCCACGGTTGCGACGGTGCTGGGCACCCTGGCGGCACTCACCTTGACCCGCTACACGCGCTTCAAGGGCAGGGTGCTATTCTCCGGCATGGTCTTTGCGCCGCTGGTCATGCCGGAAGTCATCACCGGCCTGTCGCTGCTGCTGCTCTTTGTCGCCGTCGGGCTCGACCGCGGCTTCCTCACCGTGACGCTCGCCCACATCACGCTGACCATGTGCTTCGTCGCCGTGGTCGTGCAGTCGCGCCTCATGACCTTCGACCGCTCGCTGGAAGAAGCCGCGATGGATCTTGGCGCAACGCCGGTGAAGACCTTCTTCCAGATCACATTGCCGGTTATCATGCCGGCGATCGTCTCCGGCTGGATGCTGGCTTTCACCCTTTCGCTCGACGATCTGGTCATCGCCAGCTTCACCTCCGGGCCGGGCGCGACGACGCTGCCGATGAAGATTTACAGCCAGGTTCGCCTCGGCGTGACGCCGGAAATCAACGCCGCCTGTACCATTCTGATCGCCGTCGTGGCGATTGGCGTCATCATCGCCTCGCTTGCCAACAAACGGCGTGAGGTGCAGCGCCAGCTCGACGAGCAGGCCGCGCAGCGCGGGTGAAAGATAGGAGGCGCGGTGGCGGCCTATTCCCCCGAAACGCCGCGGCTGATCGGGGAAATGAACGGCGTGCTCCATGTCCCGCCGACGAAGAACGACGACTGGTTGGGACCTTGCTGGCCGTTGGCCTGCGTTGCCGCCTGCTCAGGCTGAATGACGCCGCCGGACAAGGCCAGTCCGCGCCCGGCGTAGGACGCGATGCCGGACAGCCAGATCTTGTACTTCGCTGAATTGGCCTCGGCCTTGTCGATCCGCGCCACGCCCTTCGAAATGGTGGCCTTGATCTCGGCGCCGTCGATCGGCAATGTTCCGTCAGAGACATCGTCGAGCGCGAAGAAGCCGCCCTGTTCGGTATGTTTGAGGAAGGCCGGCAGGTTGAGCTTGCTCAACGCACCCGGCCCGAAGGTCGCCGAGACCGAGCCGTCGGCATTGTCGAAGATGGAATCCCAGGTTCTGCCCGGCCCCTTGAGGATCACCGAGACGGTGCCCGTGCCGACTGGCACCAGCCGCGTCATCCCTGCCGCCGTACCGAAAGCACCGCCGTCGATGTCGGACGCCAGAAGGCGGATTTCGACCTGCGAGCCTTCCGGCTTGCGATCGAAGCGAAGGCTGGTCTGGATGTTGCCGCCGAAGGCCGAGGCATCGGAGATGTCGAAGACGGACAGACCATCCTTGACCTGGGCGGTGGCGGCGACGTCGGCGAGCTGGATCGGCCCCGCCGTGGCGTGCGCTGCCGACAGCCTGAGATCGAGATTGATCTTGTCGGCGAAACTTGTGTCGATTTCGCCGGGCCCCGCCCCTCCGGTCGGCACCAGCGGGGTGAAGGCTGACAGAAACGATCTGAGGTCGAGCGTGTCGAAGGCGAGCGTGCCGGAGATTACCGGTTGTGCTTCACCAAGCGAGAGGTCCAGTGCACCCATCCCCGGATTGTTGTCGAGCGCAATCGCCGTGTTGTCGAACTTGACGCGCCCGCCGGTCGCGGTGATCTTGCTCGAAATGCTGACCGAGCCGATCGCCGCACCCGGAGCGATGCCGGCCTGCGACCATTCCAGGACACGCCGCAGCGAGGGTGCCGAGAACTTCGCCTGACCGTCGAAATAGGTATTTTCAGACATGCTGGCCGTGCCGTCGAACGAGAAGGTGGCGGGTGCCGCCTTGAAGGACAGCGTCAGCGGCGCCGTGCCGCCGGCAAACAGCACAAGCGGTCTGGCCGAGGCGACGTCCAGCGCGACGCTTTCGCCCCGCCAGATCCCTGTTGCCGACAGCGTCGCATTGCTGTTCATCGCCGCCCAATTCGCCTGACCGTTCAAACTGCTCAGGATCTCGACGTCCTTGCCGCCGATGGAGGCGACCATACGGCCGTCGCGAAACTCGACCGTGCCGAAGGTGTCGGTAGGCAGCTTGTCGAGGTCCGGCTTGGCGGGGTCGGCATTGACCACGCCGCGCGCCGTGTCGATGGAACGCGTGATGCGCCCGCCGGTGGGGACAGCGGGCAGGAAAAGGCCGGCAGGTGTGCGCTGGACCCGGATCGTCGGCCGCACCAGCCGCGCCGTCGAAAACACCACGTCGCCGCGTAGCGCCGCCATGGCGGAAAGATCGACCTCGACCCGTTCTGCCTCGACCACAGGCGGCGCCTCGGTGTCGGTCCATTGTGAAAGCGTCACATCGGTCAGGATTGCGCGGAATGTCGGCCAGACCTCGATGCGCGGCGAACCGTCGATGGCGACACGGAAGCCGCTCCACGCGCTCATTTCCCAGGCGATGCGGTCGCGCACGATACGGGTGGAGGCGATCAGCGGCAGGGCGGCAACGACCAGCGCGACGACGATCACGGCAGCGCCGATCGCCCATATTCCGCGCCGGATCATAGATGATGGCATATGGCCCCGTATGCTTCCATTCCGACAAATCGCCCGACGGGTGTAACCCCAGTCGTCACCACGACCCCCAGTCGTCACTACGACTGCAGTCGTGACCACACTTCCGGCCGCCACCACGACTTCAAGTTGTCACTACGACTTAGGGCTGAGGCATTTCAAGTCTTTATGGCCCGGCGATGGCATTTGCGCACATCTGGTCGCATCAGCCGAACAAAATCTTGCTCTGCTGCGCTGCGATATGCATAAGCGATGGCGACCGTGGAGGAACGATCATGGCTGCCGGACAACCGCTCTGGACCCCGACGCAAGACCAGATTGACGCAGCACCCTTGACCGCCCTCACCAAGGCCGCCGGAGTGAAAGCCGGCGTAGCGTTTTCCTCGTATTCGCAGCTTCACGCCTGGTCGGTCGAGGACCGTGAAGGGTTCTGGAGCCTGATCTGGGATTTCTGCGGCATCGTCGGCGACAAGGGCGATAACCTGCTCGTCGACGGCGACAAGATGCCCGGCGCTTCTTTCTTTCCCGATGCGACACTGAATTTCGCCGAGAATCTGCTGAAGAAGACCGGCTCAGGCGACGCAATCGTGTTTCGCGGCGAAGACAAGGTCGAGCGCCGGCTGTCCTGGAACGAGTTGCACGCGCTGACCTCGCGGCTGCAGCAGCTTTTCCTGTCGCTCAAGGTGAAGAAGGGCGACCGCATTGCCGCCATGATGCCCAACATGCCGGAGACCGTCGCCGCCATGCTGGCCGCCGCCTCGATCGGTGCCGTCTGGTCGTCCTGCTCTCCCGATTTCGGCGAGCAGGGCGTACTCGACAGGTTCGGCCAGATCGAGCCCGTCGTCTTCATCGCGCCGGATGGTTATTGGTACAATGGCAAGGCGATCGAAGTCGCCGACAAGATCGCCGCGGTCGCGGCCAAGCTCGGCACTGTCCGCAAGATCCTGGTCGTCGACTATCTCGGCACATCGAGCGATGTCGCCGGGACCATCGACAAGGCGGTAGCGCTGGAAGAGGCGCTGTCGCCCTTCGCCGGCAAGCCTGTCACTTTCGAGCCGCTGCCGTTTTCGCATCCGCTCTACATCCTGTTTTCGTCGGGAACGACCGGCATTCCCAAATGCATCGTCCATTCGGCCGGCGGCACGCTGATCCAGCATGTCAAGGAACACCGGCTGCATGCCGGTCTCACCGATGGCGACCGCTTCTTCTACTTCACCACCTGCGGCTGGATGATGTGGAACTGGCTGGTGTCGGGGCTCGCTTCGGGTGCCACGCTGCTGCTCTATGACGGTTCGCCCTTCTATCCCGACGGCAATGTGCTGTTCGATTTCGCCGATGCCGAGAAGATGACCTTTTTCGGCACCTCGGCCAAATTCATCGATTCTGTGCGCAAGGCTGGTCTCAAGCCGATCCGCACGCATGATCTGGCCACTGTGCGGGCAATCTCCTCCACCGGCTCGCCGCTGTCGCCGGAAGATTTTCGCTTCGTCTATGACGGCATCAAGAAGGACGTGCACCTGGCCTCGGTCTCCGGCGGCACCGACATCGTCTCCTGCTTCGTGCTCGGCGTGCCGACGCAGCCGGTCTGGACCGGCGAGATCCAGGGACCCGGCCTCGGCCTGGCAGTCGATGTCTGGGACG
This sequence comes from Mesorhizobium sp. M0491, assembly GCF_040321265.1. NCBI lineage: Bacteria > Pseudomonadati > Pseudomonadota > Alphaproteobacteria > Hyphomicrobiales > Phyllobacteriaceae > Mesorhizobium > Mesorhizobium sp. M0491. The sequence goes on along the minus strand of NZ_JAMYRE010000014.1, from coordinate 193,406 downwards.
ACGACGGCAGGCCGGTCCGGCAGGAAAAGGGTGAGCTGGTCTGCGCAAAAGCCTTTCCGGCTATGCCGATCGGCTTCTGGAACGACCCCGATGGCAAGAGGTACCGGGCGGCCTATTTTGAGCGCTTCGACAATGTCTGGTGTCATGGCGATTTCGCCGAATGGACCGAGCATGGCGGCCTCATCATCCATGGCCGCTCCGACGCCACGCTCAACCCGGGCGGGGTGAGGATCGGCACGGCGGAGATCTACAATCAGGTCGAGCAGATGCCTGAGATCCTGGAAGCATTGTGCATCGGACAGGACTTCGACAACGACGTGCGCGTCATCCTGTTCGTGCGGCTAGCCGCCGGCGTGCAGCTCGACGACGATCTGGAAAAACGCATCCGCGCTAAGATCCGCAGTGGCGCCAGTCCCCGCCATGTCCCGGCCAGGATCGTTGCCGTGTCGGATATTCCCCGCACCAAGTCGGGTAAGATCACCGAACTCGCGGTGCGCGATGTCGTGCATGGCCGCGCCATCAAGAACAAGGAGGCGCTCGCCAATCCAGAGGCGCTCGAGCTGTTCAAGAACCTGCCTCAGCTGGCCGAGTAATTGGCAGCCGGCATGGTTAACGAAATATCTCGCTAGAATTTACCTAGATTTCATGAGTGGTACACATTCGTAAATTTTCCGGCGCCCCGGTAAGGAGTTGTTAAGGTCCGGCGTCGATAGTCGCACGTAACTTGAGGGAGAAATCCCGTTCCTCAGCCCCGAGGATCCGAATTCGCTCAAGCCCCCGTTGTGACAGCAATCCCATCTCTTAAGGCGTCCTTTGGGCGCCTTTTCTTTTTATCGGGACCGTAGAGGGCTGACCTATTCCGCGAGCACACGGGTCGACGGAAAAGCCACCTCGACCAGGGTGCCTTCGCCCGGTGTCGAATTGATGGTGAACCGGGCACGGTTGGCTTCCACCATCGCTTTGGTCAACGGCAGTCCAAGCCCGGTCCCGTCGCCGCGTCCGCGCTTCAGGGCGTTGATCTGCTTGAACGGCTTCAGCGCCTGCTCGATCTCGGCATGGCTCATGCCGATGCCGGTGTCGCGCACCCGCATGACGACGTCGCCCGACGTCTCATAGGCGGTCGAGACGATCACCTGGCCGCCGGCCTGGGTGTAGCGGATGGCATTCGACAGGATGTTGAGCGCGATCTGGCGCACGCTGCGCAGGTCCGCCACCACTTCCGGCAGCCGCGAAGCGAAGCTGGAGCGGATGATGACCCGTTCGCGGTTGGCCTGCGGCTGCATCATCGCCACCGTTTCGGCCAGCGTGTCGTTGAGCGACACCGCCTCATAGGCCATCTCCTGCTGGCCAGCCTCGATCTTGGAGATGTCGAGCAGGTCGTTGACCAGGTCGAGCACATGATTGCCCGAGCGGTTGATGTCGCGCAGATAGTCGCGGTAGCGGTCGTTGGCGACAGGTCCGAATTTCTCGTCGACCATCAATTCCGAAAAACCGATGATGGCATTGAGCGGGGTGCGGATCTCGTGGCTGATGCGGGCCAGAAAATCGGTCTTCTGCGAGGACGCGCGCTCGGCCACCGCACGTGCCTGCGTCAAGTCCTCTTCGGCCCGCTTCCACTGCGTGATGTCGCGAACGACGGCGCAGAAGCCGCTGTCGTTGGGCAGCCGGCCGATGGTCATGAACAGCGGAATGAAGCGTCCTTGCGATTCGCGCCCGATCACCTCGCGGCCGTCGTTCATGACACTCGCCACGCCGGGCTCGGACAGCCCATTGAGATAGTCGCGTGCCGCGCGCTGGCTTTCAATCGCAAACAGCGAGGCGAACGGCTTGCCGGTCACATCGTCGCTGTCGAAGCCGAACAGCGCTTCAGCCGGCCGGCTGATCGATCGGATGGTGCCGTCACGGCCGATCAGCACGACGCCGTCGGTGGCGGTGTCGATAATGGTGCGCATCTCGGCGATGCGCACCTTGAGCTCGGAAATGTCCGGCTGCGTCTGCTCGTCGCCAACCACATGCAGGCTCGCCGGCGCATCATCCTCGCCGGAGCGTCGCACGACCAGCATCAGCGCCTTGCCGTCGCGCCAGGGGACAGAGCGCAAAATGGCCTCGATCGGGAATTCCTGTCCGTCACGTGTTTTCAACCGCAGCGCGCGATCGGTGCCGTCGGAAACGCCGTCATCGGCGTAGGGGTCGGCAAACAACGCGCCGAGGCCGCCGGCATCCGCCAGATCGTCAAGCGCCTCGTAGCCGGTCAGGCTGAGGAATTCCTCGTTCGCATAGTGCAACTGGTCTCCGGAATGGATGAGCAGCGGCACGGGCAGCTTGCCGAGCAGCGACGTGTCCGGAGCCTTGTGTTCATCTCCGGCGGAAAACGCCGACGGTACGAACCCTTCGGCCTTGAGCGGCGGCACCTGCAGGCGAGGGCGCTCGACGCGTATTTCCGCCGCGTCGCCGCCTGCATTGACGGTTTCCTCGGCAACCGCCTGCTCGTCGGGCGGCGCGGCTTCCTCGTCGGGCTGCGCCCAATCCTCACTGTCTTCGGCATCGCGAAAATCTGCTGACGTCATGCTGTCGTCATCGAGGCCATCATGTGTCGCGTCAGTGGCTTCAGGCTTTTCGCCGGGCGAAACGGCAGCGGTGTTCTCTGGTTCCGCTGCCACGGGGCCACGTTCGTCATCTTGGCCGGCATAGTCGAGCAACGAGCCCGTCACATTCATCCCAGGGGGGGCTTCACGAGCCGCTTCGTCCGCGTGACCGTCAAGCCGTACCAGATCCCGCTCGTCTTCGGCATCGACATCGGGTGGCTCGACCGGTTCGTTCTCTGGCCCTGACGCAGGGATGACGCCGCTGTGCATCGGGTCGTCGGACGGCTTGACCGGAGCCTCGGCCTCCGCTGTCGACGCCTCCGCAGTCTCAGCCTCAGGCGGCTCGACCGGAGCACTATCCTTCTTCAGCCGCTCGCCGATTTCGCGGAACGCGCTGCGTTCCAGGGTCGACAGACCCTTGTCATTGGCTGGCTGGCGGTGTTCGGCGAGCCGGATCACCTTGTCGGCAAAGCGCCGCTCCTGTTTCGGCACGATAGTCAACGCCGGCACCTCGCCCTTGAACGGATCCGATGCCTGCGTGTCCTCGGCCTTGGGCTCCTCAGCGTTCGGCTGTTCGGGTGCGGGTTGGATGGCTTGTGGTTCCGGCGTTGCCGGCGCCTGGCTATTGGGCACCAGCGCCATGCCGATGGCCTCCGGATCGACGACCGCGTCGCTGGCGCGGGCGACGCCGAAGCCGCGGAAACCCTCGAAGGCGCGGCTGCGGCCATAGACAGGCAGCGCCGCCAGGTCGACCGGTATCTTCAGATCGGTGCCGACGACCGGCCACAGCACGGAGCGCCCGGACCAGGTATCGCGCCGTTCGAGGAGCCCCGATATCTCGCCGGAGGGGTCGAGGCCGAATGTAGCGGCGACATCCCTGAAGCGGCGGCCGATCACGTCGGCCGCCGGCTTGCCAACGATGTCGGCGAATTCCGGCGACAGCGCGCTGAACTTGCCTTCGGCATCGGTGCGCCAGACGAAGCGCACCGGCGCCGCTGCGCTGTCTATCGCCGAGACGGTCGTCGGCGTGGCCGTGGACTGGACTTCCAGGGCGGCCGGCTCTTGAGGCGCTTCAGGTCCGGACGCGGCAGGTCGCGGCGCCTGTTGCCCTCCGTCTTCGCCGGCGTTGAAGTACCAATGGTCGTGCTGCGCGGGCATACGCTCTGCTGCCGGCTGATCGCCGTTGGCCGCCGTCGGCGCCTGTCCGATCGCATCGGCGATCCCATGCTGCTGCGATGCGGCGATGTCGCCGGCCGGCTGCGAGGCGCTCGGTTCGTCGGTCGGTGCCTCGCGACCCTGTTCCGGCTGGGAGGCCGCGTCGCCAGCAGGTGCCGTCTCGGCAATGGTTTGCGTAGGATGTTCGCCCGCAGGGGTGGTGTCGTCGAGCTGGTCCTCGTCAATCACCACCAGCAGATGCCGCTCCTCGGTCAATCTTGCCAGCCCCGCTGGATAGGAGGCCGTGCCGCCGGGGACAAGGCGCTTGACGATGCGGTCGCTCTCGGCTGCGACGTCGGCAACCAGTGCCGCCAGCGTCTCCGGCAGGATGCCCAGTGCCGAAAATCCTTCCGAGGCCGCCTCGACGCTGCCCCTGGCATCGACAAAGGCGATGAAATGACCATCCTCGGTGAAGCCGCTAATGGCGCGCGCGGCGATTTCGCTGGCATTGCGTGACCCGGTCTGAGCCGCCGGGACTGCCAGCATGATCGCCTTTTCGGCGTCCGGCATGGTCACCGCACTGGCCAGGAAGCCGACGGCGCGGCTGGTCATTCCGGTCGCCAGCCGCACCATGATGGCGCGGTCACTGCCAATCTCGGGAAATCCGCTGGTCGCCATGATCTGGCGCCTGGCGATCACGGGCAACTGCGCCGAGGCGCCGATGATCGCCTCGATGTCGGGATACCCGAACATCGCGGCTCCTGGCCCGTTGGCCCAGATCACCTGCTCCAGATCCGCCGACAGGATCGCGATCGCGTCGCCTGCCGCAAAGCGCTGGCGGACCGCGTCGAGCACGGCGACATCGAGGAAGGAGTATTCGGACGGCATGCGCTTGGCGGACCTCACGGAGCGGCGATTTTGCAGTTAACGCTTTGTTAATAAAAGCCGGAGGCGCGAAGGTCCACAAGCCAGAACGTGCAAAGGCCGGAATCTGGGCTCTTGGTTAACGGCCCAAAGAAATTTATGGTGCACTGCAACAAAGATATTGCAATGCACAAAATTTGCCTTTATATTGCCATCATACATGAACGAGACGGCTTTCTGTCAAAGCCGCTGCCGCTGAAAAGGATGGAAAATGTCCAGGACCAAGACCGCCGAGACGATCGAAAACGTTGAATTCCCGAGCTTCGACGCTTCCAAGGCCACCGACCAGATCCGCGCTTTCGCCGAAAAGGGCGTTGAGCAGTCGAAAGAGGCCTACGCCAAGCTGAAGACCGGCGCCGAGGAGACCCAGAAGGCTCTGGAGTCGACCTACGAGACCGCCAAGACCGTTTCCAACGACCTGTCGCTCAAGACCATCTCCGCTTTGCGTGCCAATGCCGAGGCCGGTTTTTCCCACCTCGAGGCCCTGATCGGCGCCAAGTCGCTGTCGGAAGTCGTCGAGCTGCAGACCGCCTTCCTGCGCAAGCGCGTCGAATCGACCGTCGAGCAGGCCAAGGACTTCCAGGCCGTTGCCTCCAAGGCGGCCGAGGACGTCTCCAAGCCGATCAAGACCGCCTTCGAGAACGCGATGAAGGAAATCAAGGTTGCCTAACATTTGCGCATGATCGGAAGATGCAACAAAAGGTCGCATTTTCTTAAAAACGATCGGGTGTATGATGGCAGCCATCAAGGAATACCCGGTGAGTGGAACCTCCTCCCTCTGCTCCCCGGGGTGACCAGCCAGCACCTCCTCCCGCTGGCTCGTAACAGGAAAAGGCCGGCACCTCCTCCCGCCGGCCTTTTTCTTTGTCCGGCGCCTGGTCTTCTTGCCAGGCAAATGCCGCGTCGATGTGGGGAAGTGACCTTTGCTTTCCAAAAGCCTTGAATTAGAATCCATAAGCCCGTAAGGACGCATCGCCGAACGACAGAGCGGGCGGATGAGTTTCTGTTTCGATCCGCTCGGGCAACGTGCCGTTGTAGCTCAGATGGTTAGAGCGCCGGATTGTGGATCCGGAGGTCGCTGGTTCGATCCCAGCCAACGGTACCATCGGTTTTCCAGTAAGTAATTGAATTTATTGTAAAAGTTTACCTTTGGGACATAATTTGTATCACAGTAGGTCTCACAATGTGTATCACAAATAGGAACTGGGTGCGCTCGGAAGCGACGCGAAGTGATTGATACCAAAAAGCTTTTTTGCGACACGCGATGATCATTGTCGGAAACCGCAGGATTCTTGGCGAAGAAAATCGAACCGGAAAGGCTTCGGTGGACCGCTTCCCGTCCACCGTGGGAGCCGATGGATGGCATCAGGCGCACCCGTCGTTGGATTGGGACTTGGCGGGTGCGTCGGATCCAGACAGCCATGCCGGCGCCGTTTGACACTCATTGCGGATGGCTCGGCTCTGAGGTAATTTAGATCCTGATCGGATGGGAAAGTGCCTGCTGTCGCGACGGTTTTTTGTTTTCTGTTCCTGTCTCGGCTGATTGTGAGCTCTTTAACAGCCTTGATACCGCAACCTTGGGGGCTTGTGGTCATCAGGTAGCGACGGTGGAAACAGGCCATGCTCCGACTTTGCGGATTCATCGCGGTCTTCTTCGTAGCGGCCCTTACGACCTTCGATGCGTCGGCCGATCGACGGGTCGCCCTGGTGATCGGCAATTCCGACTACCGGCAATTCCCGGCGCTGAAGAACCCGGTCAAGGATGCCGAGGACGTCTCCAAGACGTTTCGACTGGCAGGGTTCGAAGTTTTCGTTGCAAGCAATCTCACCAAGCTGCAGTTCGAAGAGCAGTTCCGCAATTATCTTGCCGCGATCGATGGCGCCGACCTCGCCGTCGTCTACTATTCCGGTCACGGTTTCCAGATCGGCGGCGAAAACTTCCTGATTCCCGTCGATGCCTCGTTGAAGCAGGCGGCGGACATCGAGGTCCAGGCCATCAAGCTCAACGATGTCCTGGAACAGATGCGTTCGAAATCGAAGATCCAGGTGATCGTCCTCGATGCCTGCCGCAACAATCCGTTCCCGCGCAAGAATTACTGGCTGAGAGACCAGCTTATCACCTCCGGCAACGCCGGGCTCGCGCAGGTCAGAAGCTCGCTGAACACGCTCATTGCCTTTGCCACCGAGCCTGGGGCGGCGGCCTATGACGGCAGCGGCGACCTCAGTCCGTTTTCGGCGGCGTTTTCCCGTCGCGCGCTGGCCCCGAACCAGGAGATCCGCACGGTCATGGCGGCGGTGCGCCGGGATGTGGTGGAGGCAACAAAAGGCCTGCAGGTTCCCTGGGAGAACTCGTCGCTGATCGACGAAGTGGTGCTGATGCGCCGCAGCAACCGCCCCTCGCTGCCGCCGGTGCTGGAGAAAATCGTGTTGTCGGGAGTGGGCCCAGTCGATCTCGGCCTGCCGGAACCGGTCGATGTCGACGGCGGAACGATCACCGTGAGCATCGAGAGACCACCTGCTCTCGGCCGCCTCATGCTGGACGGCGAACCTGTCGAGGTTGGCGAACCGATCCAGGGCAAGGACCTGCCGCGTTTGCAGATGGATGTGCCCAAGGGGGTCGACGCGCAGGACGAGGTGGATATGCTGGCCTACGCCACGCATGACAATTGGGGCGGTCAAAGCCAGGGCATCCTGGTGTTCCGGGTCAAAAGCGGCGAAGGCGCCCATGGCGAACAGGTCATGGCCTCGCTCGCGGCCGAGCAAAAGCAACAGGTGGTGGAGCGCGGCATTCATATCACAGGTGCCGCCGAGGCGATCGAAAACCGTGACATTGATGTTCCCGTTGGCGTGGGCCCGGTTGCGCTTAACCTGGATTTCCCGACCGACGATCCCGCGGTCAGTCTCAAAGTTTCGGCATATCCCGCGACAGGAACCCTTTCGCTCCCCGACAGAACCCTGTCACCTCAGTCCAGCCTGATGGCCGCTGAAGTCGACCGCCTGCGCTACGAACCTCAGATCGGCGTAGCCGCGCCGGTCGAGGTCGGCTTCGAAATCCGTGCGGACAGCAGTTCGTCCAAGCCCGCCACGATGAAACTGTCGCCAACCGTCGATCCGTGCGACTCCGCCGCCGGCGAGCCTCTGGACCTGCAAGGCGTCGTTCCCGGCCTGCTGCCGAACGAAATCGGCGCCGGCGCCGTGGAGGTTTGCGAAGCCGCTGTGAAGGCTTATCCCGATGTCCCACGCTTCCGCTACGAACTGGGGCGCGCGCTGCTCGCAACTGGCAAGGTCGAGGAAGCGAAGACAGCCATCGAGGAGGCCGCCAAGAAGGGACATGTGCGTGCTGTGTTCGAACTCGGCTACATGTATGCGACGGGAACCGGTCTGGTCATCGACCGCACGCAGGCCAACGCGCTTTACGCCGCGGCATCCGACAAGGGCGATCCCTACGGCATGACGTCGTGGGGCCGCGCCTTGTTCAATGGCTATGGCGTCAAGCCTGATACCGCCAAAGGTCTGGACCTGCTGCTCAAGGCGGCCGCGATGGGGCACACCTATGCCATGAACGATCTCGCCGCGATCTTCACGGAAGGCCGCAACGGCGTGACCGCCGACCCGGCCCGTGCAGTTGCCTTCCTGGAGGCCGGCGTCCAGCGACAGGACATGTATTCTATGAACCTTCTCGGCCGTAACTACCTGGCCGGCGTGGGTGTCGAAAAGGACCCCAAGCAGGCGCAGGGGCTATTCCAGAAGGCTATGGATCTAGGCCAGCCCTACGCTCCGGCCAGCCTTGCGCGCATGTACCGGGATGGCGTTGGTGTCGAGCAAAACCTCGACGAAGCGCAAAGACTGTTCGAGTTGGCCACGGCACGCGGCGATCAGTCCGGCGCATATGATCGCGCAGCGCTCGAAATGCAGAAGGGCGCCAATGCCGACCAGACGATAGCGGTGCGCTATCTGGCCTTTGCGGTCGCGCTTGATCTTCGCAAGGAATTGCCGGGTGCCCAGACGACGCTGACGAAATTCGAAGTGAAGACGAAAACGGCCGCGCTCAAGCAATTGCGTGGCGAACTCAAGTCGAAGATCCCGGCGAAGGGCTCGCTTGACGACCAACTGGTCAATGCGGCCAGAGCGGTCTGGGAGCAAGCCAATCCGCGTCGGGACTTGTTTTGATCAGTGAGGAGGCAATCGTGGGCAGGGCAGTGAAGCAGGCATTGATCGCCACAGTTCTATCCGGCGCTCTGGTGGCAGTAGCGGGCTGCATGTCCGTTGCGCCCGCGCCCAAGGCCGAACCGACGGTGACGACGACAAAGCACAGGCCGAAGCTCATTCGCACGACGACCACGCCAAAGATCACCAGGCAGAAGAAGGCTATCGCCAAGAAACTCGTCGAACCGACTGAGGAAACCGCACCTGTCGTCGTTCCACCTTTGGGCGGCGGCAATGGCGGCACCGGTGGCACTGGTGGCGGAGGCGGCGGCTGGGGATAATGCTAACAGCAGGTCAGGGTTTCGCGGCACCGCTCGCCGAGGCCGCCTGCCACCATTTGACACGCCAACTCTGCCCCCGGACCTTGACCGGAAGACCGGCTGCAACTGCTCGCCAACCAGCCGCAAGTGCTCTATGCTCTCGCCAGGTGTCGTGTCGATACGGTGGTCCTGGTCAGGGGGCGTTCCATGTTCGAAGTCGTCGCATTCTGGTGGAAGACGAGGCTGAAAGGCCCCGCCACACGAGGTCTTGGCCTGATCGTCGCGCTTTCCGGCTTGCTGCTACTCGCATCGCAAGCCGCCAACGCAGCGCCGAACTGGACGCTTGATCCCACGGCTTCGGTGATCACCTACCAGTCGGTGAAGAAAAACACGATCGTCGAGACAAACAAGATCAGGAACATCACCGGCACGCTCAGCTCGGCGGGTGATGCCAAGGTCACCTTCGACCTCAATTCGGTCGATACCGGCGTCGACCTGCGCAATGTCCGCATGCGCTTCCTGTTTTTCGAGACATTCAAATACCCGACGGCCGAGCTGACGGCCAATGTGGATCCCGCCGCATTCGCCGATCTCGCGACAAAACGCAGGGTGAAGTCGACGCTGCCTTTCCGTCTCAATCTGCACGGCGTCGACAAGGACCTCGAGGCCAGCATCGTCGTCACCATGATCAGTGACGACATGGTCTCCGTTGCTTCGGAAGCTCCCGTCGCGGTTCACGTGGAGGATTTCGGCTTGCTGCCGAACGTGGACAAACTCCAGCAGGCGGCCAACGTCACCAACATCGTGCCCACCGCGTCGGTGTCGTTCGATTTCGTCTTCACCGCCGACGGCAGCAAGCCCGCTGCAACCCAGACCGCCGCGGCGAGTTCGACCGATGTAGGTCCCGTTGCCACCGACGCCGCCAAGGCGAACTTCAGCGATGAGGAATGCTTGAACAGGTTTGCCGTGCTCTCACGCACCGGCGCCATCTACTTCCGGCCGGCCAGCGCGCGGCTCGATGCGAAAAGCCGCCCATTGCTGACGGAGGTCGAAGGTGTCGTTGGCAAATGCCCAAGCCTGAAGGTCGAGATCTCCGGCTATACCGATTCCGATGGATCGCCGGACGCAAACAAGCAGTTGTCGGAGCGGCGCGCCCACGCGGTTGCCGACGCCTTGATTGCCGAGGGTATTCCGCGCAATCAGGTCAGCGCCGCCGGCTATGGCGAGGAGCGGCCGGTTGCCGCCAACGATACGCCGAAGAACAAGGCGCTCAATCGGCGGATCGAGTTTTCCGCCACCAAGCCCGTGAACTGAGGTTCCGGTGAGGTCCGATCTGATCGCCTGTTGCGGTGGCCTCTTTCGTGCCGCCGGGCTTGCCGCGCTTGCCTTGCTTTTGACTGTAACAGCCGCCAGTGCCGAGCGCCGCATCGCGCTGGTTCTGGGCAATTCCCAGTACCAGCACGCGGCGCCGCTCGCCAATCCGGTGCGCGACGCCCAGGCCATGGCCGAACGCTTGAAGAAACTCGATTTTGAGGTCGTTTCCGGCTTCGACCTGACCAAGCTGCAGACACAGGCGACGATCGTGCAGTTCGCGAAACAGGTGCGCGGTGCCGACATCGCGCTGTTTTTCTATGCCGGCCACGGCCTGCAGGTTGCGGGCAAGAACTATCTGCTTCCAGTCGACGCTGCGCTGGAAGATGAAACCTCCGTCGACTTCGAAGCCGTGTCGGTTGATTTCGTTTTGCGCCAGATGTCGCGAGAGACCAGCATCAGTCTGGTGTTTCTCGACGCTTGCCGCGACAATCCCCTCGCCGAGGTGCTGGCCAAGACCGCGGGCGTCAACGGCGCCAGCAGCGGCCTTGCCGAGATCCCGGTAGAGAATGGTGGCACCGGCACGCTCGTCGCTTTCGCCGCCAGTCCCAATCAACTTGCCTATGACGGGTCGGGCGAACATTCGCCTTTCACCTCGGCGCTCCTCAAGCGTATCGGCGAATCCAACGTCTCCATCACCGACGCCATGAACAGGGTCACCAGCGACGTCTTCAAGGCAACCTCCGGCAAGCAGCGTCCCTGGATCAACGTTTCGCTGAAAACGGATGTCGTTCTGCACAAGGTCGATCTCAATGCGCCGTTGATCGTGGGCGAGGCGAGCGCACCTCCAACCGAAGGCGGCTCCGACGCAAGCAACACCGGCGCTGCAGGCGCATCAGGCCAAAGTGACGACCAGCTTGCGCTCGATGTGCTGCGTCAGAAGATCCCCAGGCTGGCTTCGGACGATCCGATCTTTTTCGACCATCCGATCGATTTCGGTGATCCGGCAATCGATGGCAAGAGCATCGCCCAGCTGATCAAGGGCAAACCCCTGTTCAGCCCGGTGGAGGGATTGGACAAGTCGGTATGGGAGGACAAACATTGCGACGGCTGCCATGAATGGGACGAGGCACGGCTATGCGAACAGGCGAAAAATTTCGCCACCAACGATGCTTCTGTTTTGCGCCTGCAACATCCACTTGGAACGCGCTTCAAGGTGGCGCTTGCCAAATGGGCTCAAGGTGGCTGCAAGTAAGCATCCGCCGATTGGCGCAGGGCCTCGATCTCGGCCATCTGGATGCCCATTTCGACAAACGCGGAAAGAACGGCAAAGCGGTCCACCAGTGCGACACGCGCCAGCCCGGCCAGAACACCCGCATTGATTGCATGGGCGGCAGGAAACGGCTGCAAGGCCGATGGTGCTTCTGCGCCGACAACAGATCCGACAATAAAGGAACCATTGTCACGCCATCCCGCCGCCCGGGCAATCCAGGCTCCCGGCGTTGTTGGCGGCGTTGCCTCTGCCTGGCTCACCGCGGGGCGATGGCTGTCCGGTTCACCGACCCAGTCGCGAACATAGGCGAGCAACTCTTGATCAGTTCCATCGAGCAACTCGCTCAGATGGCTCAGGCATTCATGCGCCCACCAGACCGCAGCCCGGTCGGGAAGCAGGTAGGCACAGAACGTGATCGCCTCTTCGGGAACGCGCCCGGCGAGCAGGTCGCGGCAAAACTCGATCGATTGCTGTTCGGTTGGAAGGGCTCTCATGTCCCGGGCAATAGCGGGACAAGCCATGAAGAGATCCTGTGCCGTTTTGAATCGGAGCTCATTGGCCATGACCGCCACGCCTTCATCGAGAAGCTCCAACCACTCAAGCCCCAGGCGCGGCGCGGGTCAAGTCTCAACCGGTGACGCTGCAACAACTGCCGGCACCGCCGCATCCCCTGGCGTTTATCGACAGACAATTGCCCCGGAATTTGGTATGATCACCACCATCGAAATCGGATGCTCAAACAGGAGTAACCGCTATGCAGTGGGGCAGTTCAGCCTTGGTGTTGGCAGTCGTGTTTTTCTCGACTCACGCTTCCGCCGACCCTGTTCAGAAATCAGAAGACATCGTGAAGTTTTTTGCCGGCGCCGCCGACCTCGGCAAGTCGCGAGGAATTTGTGTAGGAACCGAGGAAGAGTGCAAGAGCAAGACCAAGGCAAAAGACGCGCCGGCCGAAAAATCCAGCCTCGATATGCTGATCAATTTCGGGTTGGATTCGGCCGAACTCGACGCGACAGCGCGCAGTGAACTCGACGAGTTCGCCAAGGCCCTGAAGGACAGGCGGCTGAGCACATTCAACTTCGTTGTCGAAGGCTACACCGATGCCACCGGCACGGTCCACTACAACGAGGGCCTGTCGCAACGGCGAGCGCAATCGGTGGCAGCCTTCCTGACGGCCAATGGTGTCGAGGCCGCCCGCATCAACCCGATCGGCATGGGCGAAAAGAATCCGCGCAGCCCCAACCCGTACGATCCGGCTAACCGCCGCGTGGAAATGCGGATAAAGACGCAATAGCACCTACCGCGTGCCACTGTTCCAGGAACGCCGGCGGTCAGTTCTTGAGCACGCCGCCCACAGCCACACCGGTGCCGAAGATCAGCGCCTTGGTGAGGAAGTCGTTGTTATCCCGGGGCGGCGGAAGATCATCATCCTGCCGCACCACTGTGTCCCGGTTGCGCCGCTTCTGAACGACCTGCTGTTGTTTGCGGGGTTTCTGTGCCACCGGTCTCTGCGTGCGGACCTTCTTTACCACCTGTTTTTTCGGCTGCGTCGCACGGGCCTGATCGGCAGCATATCTGGCGCGCACGGTTTCCATCATCGGATCAGTCTGGATCACGAGGAATGCAAGTTGCTCGCGTGTCAGATAGCTGGTCTGCGGCAGGCCGTTCTCCACCTGCCAGATACCGATCGCCTGGCGGGTCTGTGGGCCTATGTTTCCGTCGACGCGGCCAAGCTCGTTGCCCAACGCTTCGATGCGCAATTGCAAGTCGATGCGACCCTGGCGGTCGAGGCCAATGGCATTTTCCGTCAACTCGGTGCCCGGTGTTTGCTTCACCTCGTCGGGGACGCCGACCGAGGTGCGCACTGCGGAGCCGGAACTGGCGTTCGCCTGGTCCGTATCGAGTGCCGCGACCTGCCGGTTCTGGGCTTCCGGGTCGTTCAATTCGTCGATGTTCAGCCGCGCCACCGTGGCGAAGCGGCCGTTTGGGAACTGCTCGAGATAGGCCTCGTAGAACGGCACCGAGTTGCGCTTGGAGGCTTCATCCCAGAGCCGCTGCTCGACTTCCCAGGAAGGCGGGTCACCAACCACCAGCGTGGGGGCGGTTGCCGCCCCGGCATTGGCAGGCTGTGCTTCAGGCGCCGCCACGACAACGGGTTTTCCAATGAAGACCTCGCGCCCCAGCGACGCGTTGTGCCAAGGCCTCTGGCGACCTTGCGTCGTCTCGGTCACTTCGCCGCGCACGCGCGTCAGCGCGCTCTGGATCTCAATGCCGGGTTCGGTCAGGTGCCTGGCGAGCGCCGTGGAGTAAGGGCTGTTGACGCCGTTGCCGTCGAAAGCGATGGCGCCCGGATCCGTTGCATAGGCGATCAGGATGCCGCCCGTGCCTACGCCGTCCGATCTTGCTTCGATCGGTGCCAGACCGGACCCCAACGAACGCGACTTCGGCAGCGAGGCGGCCAACGTCCTGGCGAGTGGATTGTCGCGGCAGGCATCGAGTATGATGACGCCGACCGCCGGATCAGGCGGCAGCGCCGCCAGGAAGTCTTCGACCTGAATGGTGCGGGTCTTGAGATAGGCCGGCGACGTCAACTCGGCGTCGACCGGTATCAGGAAATTCTTGCCGTCGACCTGCATGCCGTGCCCGGCATAAAAGATGACGGCGAGGTCGGCATCGTAAGACTGCTCTGTGAACCGGCTGATGAGGCTGTGCATGCCGGCATTGTCCTGATCCATCCCCTCGATCACCTCGAAGCCGGCATTGCGCAGCGTGGAGGCGATGAGGTGCGCGTCGTTGGCGGGGTTGGGCAAAGCGACAGCATGAACATACTTGCTGTTGCCGATGACCAGTGCGACGCGCTTGGCGTCGGGCGCGGCTGCCTCAGCGCTGAACGCGGCAAGGATAAAAAGGAGAAATCCGCTCAGAAATACGATGAACGCTTTCATGGACCAGCCCTCCGCCCAGCAGGGCGCACTGTTGATGTCTGCGCATGCTCAATTTCGTCAGCGACAATGTCGCTTATGCCAAAATGGCTCTTGGGCGTATGTGATCCTGACCACGGTCTTGGTTCACAAAGGACCCGAAAAAAGTTGTCCATAGTAACACTTTGCAGCCGGAACACCAATGGTCTGACGGTGAACTCATGAACCGCGAGGGCAGGTTCAAAGGGTATTCTGAAGCGAGCTTATGACGGCCGTGATGGCTTGCTTGTATTCTTCGAACTCTGGCGACGTCTGGCGCACTTCCGTCGTGGTCGATACCGGTTGGCCTGCGCCGGTCCCCGCGGGGCTGAGCTTTCGGCCCATTTTCCTTTCGGCCCAGTCCACGACATAGCCGGCGGTCTTGCCGGTGAGGAACGGGTTGGCCTGAATGACGGCCGACCCGAGCACGGCGCTCAATTGCGCCGAACTCGACGCCGACAATACCTGATGGGCGCCTTCCATGCCCAGGAAATGGCAGAGATAGAGCCGGCCGGCTGTGATCTGGTGGCCTCGCGCCCGAAGATAGGCTTCACCCTCGCGCGCAAGATTGCGCACCATCTCGCGCGAGATCGTGTAGTCGTAGCGCAGAGCAAGGAGATCCGCATTTGAAAGTGTGCGCGCCAGTTCGGGACGGTAGGTGTTCATCATCCTGATCCAGGTCTTCGATATGAATTGGCCGGCACCGGTTGCTGAAGAAAGCGGGTTCTTGGCGCGGGCGCTGCCACCACTTTCGACATGAACGATACGGTCGGTCAGTGTTTCGACAGCAGGATCGCTCGTTGCGACCGCGGCGGTCACCGTGCCCAGCGGGTCGATCGCCCCGCCATTCTGATAGAGTTCGAAATGCAGATGCGGCCCGGTCGACAGGCCGGTGGTGCCGATATAGCCAATGATGTCGCCGGCCTTCACCTTTGTGCCGACACCGCTTGCTATCGCGAATTTCTGCATATGCGCGTAGCGCGTCTCGCGTCCGTTGGCATGCGCAATCTTCACCAGGTTGCCATAACCGCCGCCGTCGCCCTGGAAGGTGACCTCGCCGTCGAAAGCGGCCGCGATCGGCGTACCCACCGGAGCCGCCCAATCGACGCCCTTGTGGATGCGAACCACGCCCAGAATTGGGTGCTTGCGTGGACCGAAGGTGGACGTCATGACCCCGTTGACCGGCGTGACCATGCCGTTGATGACCGTCAGCGAGCGGATCTGATCGTCGCCGGTAACGCATGCAAACTGACCGTCGCTCTGCTGGAAGACGAAGCATTCGAAGCTCTTTTCAGCACCCTGCACGCCGACATACAGCACGCGTCCGTCGGTCTCGCCCTTGCCGCGCGGCGTTTGTGAATAGATCAGGACAAGGCGCTGGTCCTCGCTGGCGAAGGCGTCCAGGTCCCGTCCTCTCGATAGGTACATGATCGCTTCGCCGATCACGCCGGTCGGAACTTTGTTGCGCGCCGCCGTCGAATAGATTGCGTCGAGCAGGCGATATTGCCGCTTGTGCGTGCCTTCTTCCGGTGCACCCGAATAGTTGAACAGATCTTCGCGGACCCAGGGATCGACACCCGATACGAATGCACCCGCGGCGTTGCGCGTCAGCGTGCCGACAAAGACGCTCTTGGCGTAGATCGACACCTGCATGAGCGACATTGTTGTCGTCTCGCGCGTCGGCCTGAAACCACGCATGGCGACGACATAACCCGGTTCCAGGCCTTCCCGGTTGAAAAGCGCCTTCAGCGCTTCGCCCGCCCGCCTGGCGTCCTCGACGGAGAAATGCGCATCGAGCGCAACGCTGTCCAGGCTGCGGTCGTTGAGGATTTTCACGAACGTGTCTTCGGTCGCCTCGAACCGCTGATACTCATTCGTGACGGTTGCGACACTCGTGTTGTTTTCGATCTGTGTCTTCTGGAATGCGGGCAGGGCTGCTTCGCCTGCATCGATTGTTTCACCCCAGCCGGCTTCGGGATCGTCGGTGCCCATCTGCTGCCCCGAAGCAGCCGGAGCCTCGTTGGGGGCAGGCGAGGGCTGAAGATCGTTCTGCAGATCCCCCGCCGGCGGCTGAAGATCGTCCTGCAGATCGTTGGACGGCGGCGGGGCGGTCTGCCGTTGCGCCTGGAAGAATGCGAAGTCTTCCTGCGTCGACGGTATCGTCGTCATGAATTTTTCGCTGGCGCTGAGCATCACATCCGACAGGATTTCGATCTGCGGAGAAATCCCGGCCTGATCGAGATCCGCCGGCTTCGCGATCGAACGGCCCCTCGACGTGGCGTCGGCGTCGGGGGCAAGGGTGATCCACATCGGGTCCCCGGCAAGGTCGATAATGGCAGGCACATAGACCGATGCATCGGCCGGCACGTCGTCCACCCCTTCGACCGCGTGAAGCTCTTCGTCTTCGTCGCCGAACGACCAATAATCGGCGGTGAGGTAGAAGCCCACGGCGATCGACAGCATGATGATCGCGGCAAGACCGGCAAGCAGCCGGCGCCAGAGCCTGCGTCTGCGAAGCGCAAGGCGCGCCTGCTTCTTCTGCCTGAAGCTCGTGTCGATAGTGTGCGTCACGGGCTGTTTCCGGTCAGGAAGAACGTCCACCGCGCCTGTTCGAGCGTATCGACTTCGAGAAATTGCGCCGCGATATGGCCGCGTTGCCAGCATTCGTCGATGCCGCGGGTCGAGAAACGCCTTCGCTCGATGCACATTTCGGTCGATCCCGTCAGGATCGCGTGGCCGAAGACGTCCGTTGCGTAGATGTAGATGTAGCGGTTGGTCAGTTCCTCGCGAATGACATTCACGCACTGATTGGCGCCGATGGTCCACCAGCCGTCTGTCTGATCGGCATTGTCGACCTTCTGGCCGACTGCGAGATTGACGACGTCGAGTGTCTGATTGCAGACCGTGAATTCGGCTCGCGCTTCGCCGGATGACAGCACAGCCAGCAGCGCGGCGCCCGCGATGACCGCAAGCTTCATGTGGCCCGCCAAGGCGAGCAGGGCGCGAACCGGTTCACACTGCTTTATGGGCAGGTCGGCAGACGAGTGGGGCAAACACGAGCAGCGTTCCATCGGGCGCCCATGCTATCCGCCGAGCCGGAAATACTTGGCAGTGGCTGAGAACTGAGATCCGTTGGTCTCGATTTCCTCGAGAATTTTGGGTAGCAGCGCCGAGGCTGGCGTCGGCGCCGAGAATGCGGCCGCCTCAATATCCTGGGGTCCCGTGATCACCATTATGATCTGCGGCACGGCCTTTCCAGCGGCCTTGTCGGCGGCGCCGAGGCCAATCGGGATGCTGAAGGTGGCTTTGTCCGACTGTGCGACGATGCGATCGTCGAGATTAAACACCATGCCCTTGTGATCGATCAGCAACACGCTGGAAATGAGCCCGCCACGCGTCACCAGCGTGCCGCTGATCGGCGTACCGTTCGGCACCGACGTCCGGTCGAGAACAAGCTGCGGCTTGTCGGCCGCGGTCTGTCCCAGAAAGCGCAGAAAATTGGTGACTTCGCACTGGCTCGGCTCAATGAGGCGGACGCTGATGTCGGGCTCCACATGGAATTTCGCCTGGAAATCGCCCAGCATGCGTTCGAATGGCTGGACCGCTGTTCCAAATCCTTCGATCGCGGCTGCGGTGTCGGTTGGCGAATTCATGGTCGCATAGAAACAGTCGCCGCCGCCGAAGTCGCGAACCCAGGAGACTCGTTGCGCGATGTCGTCCACGGCCGGAGGAATGGCCGGTTTGGGTACGTTCAACGCGACGACAGGTTGGTCCGGCTGCTTGGCCGCCGGTGGCACAGTCTTTTGGCTCTCGGCGTTCGCGGCATCCGTCTGGCTTGCAGTGGGTTTGGGCGCCGGCCCGGCAACCTTGGGTTCTGCCGGCTGGCTGATCTGCGGCTCCGGTTTGGGCTTTGGGCTCTCCACAAACTCTGGCTGGGCCGGCGGTGTCTTTTCGGATGGCTGCTGCGCGTCCGTTGCCGATGACTCCGGGGGGCCCGCGGTTTGCGCGGGGACAGTGGGCTTGGCCGGCTCCGGCGTTTGCACTGCCTTGGCATCTGCCTGGCTTCCAGCCGGCGGCACGCCCGCCTCTGTTTGCGGTTGCGCTTCCATTGCCGGCGGTTTCTCAGATTCCTCGGTCTGCGAAGGGAGTTCGGCGGGCTTGGCCGGCTGCGGCTTTTGAGCCGCCGAGGCATCTGGCTGGTTTTCAGCCGGCGGTACGCTGGCCTCCGGCTGCACGGGCGGAACTGGCTTTGCCGGCTCAGGGGCGTTCGCGACTTTGTCCGTGAGGGTCGGCGCCGAAGTTTCCGGTGTAGGCTTTGACGGTTCGGGCGCGGAAAGCGATGTCTTGCCGGCAATCGGCGTTGCCGGCGTCATGAAGCCGCTCAGATACAGGCCCGCGCCTGAGGCGACAGCTAGTGTCGCCAGGGCAGCGATCGCGATAGTTGGGGTCTTTGTGGATTTCTTGGGCATATCCGCAGTGACCGCGCGCGGAGGGCCGGCGACCGGCGAAGGCAGCGGTTCGGACAAATGCGCGGGCCGGACATGCGGGACGAAGCGCTGCTCGCCCGGGCCCGTTGCCGTCGGCGCGTTGCGTCCCGCGACATTGGATGCCTGGCCGCCCTTGGGATCAGGAGTAAGGGTTTGCCCGGCTGGCCGGTTGCGGGGTGTGATGGACGTCGGCGGCGTTGTTCCTTCGTCTTCGCCACGCGTCATCCTGGCGATATCAGCCATGCTGACCGGCCGGTCTCGCGGATCCGGTTGCAGCATGGCTTCGACAATGTCACGAAAATCGTCGTCGATATCAGAGAGGTCAGGCACGGCCCGGCGCTTTTCGATGATCTCGAACTGCGATCCGCTCATGTCGATCGGTTTCCCGCGCAGAGCGGCAGCCAGCACCAGCCCAAGGCTGTAAATGTCGGACTGTTCACTGACGTCGCCGCTGTACAGCCCGAGCTGTTCGGGCGAAACGTAGTTGTACTTTCCCGCGAACTTCCCGCCGATCAGTGTCTCCCCGCCCACGGTCGCCGATCGCGCTATACCGAAATCGATGATCTTTGCGCGGTCGACCCGGCCCCCCGGCAGGATGATATTGTCCGGCGAGAGGTCGCGATGGATTGCTCCCGCTTGATGCACGGCGCTCAGGCCGGATGCGAGGCGATGGCAGAGCTTGCGCACCTCATCCGTCGGCATCGGACCACGTCGCATGATGTCGTACAGCGACTCGCCGTCGACGAATTCCATGGCAAGGTAGGGACGGCCGATCCCGGGATCGATGGTGAAGACGTGGTATCGCACGACCGCATCATGCGACAGGTGGTTGAGGATCGAGGCCTCCTTGCGGAACAAGGACAAGATCGTCTGGTCACGGGCAAATTCGGGCAGCACGATCTTGATCGCGACATGGTCGCCGGTCTGGATGTTGTGGCCGCGATAGACCTCGCCCATGCCGCCGAATGCGATCCGTTCGTCAAGTTCGTA
Organism: Mesorhizobium sp. M0491; assembly: GCF_040321265.1. NCBI lineage: Bacteria > Pseudomonadati > Pseudomonadota > Alphaproteobacteria > Hyphomicrobiales > Phyllobacteriaceae > Mesorhizobium > Mesorhizobium sp. M0491. The sequence continues at coordinate 173,258 of NZ_JAMYRE010000014.1, read as the reverse complement.
GATGCCGCTGAGCTGCGTACCGACAGCGGTGTTGGCCACTTGCGGCGATATTCGCGTCTTATCATCGGCGCTCATCAGCCTCGGCCCTCCGCTCTGGACAGATCAGGGTGGAGCGATTGTCCATTGCGCCCGTTCCCAATCTTAACCAGCACAATGGTGACATTGTCCGTTCCGCCTCGCGCCAGAACCGTTTCCAGCAGGTTTTCTCCGGCCGCCTGAGGTGTAGCCGACACGACGGCGGCCTCGATCTCGGGGTCGGTGACATGTGCCGTCAGCCCATCGGTGGCCAGCACGAAAATGTCTCCCGGCATCAGTTCGCCCTGCTGGAAATCGATGACGAAGTCGTCACTGACCCCGATCGCATGTGTGATGACATTGCGGCGTGGCCAGGTGAGCGCCTCGACCGCGCTGATCATGCCTCGATCCAAGAGTTCCTGCACTTCGGTGTGGTCTTTCGAAATCTGCGAGATCGCGGCGTTGCGGATCAGATAAACCCGGCTGTCGCCCGCCCACAGGCAGGCAAATCGTCCGTCCATCGCCAACAGGGCGGCGACCGTGGAGCCGATGGTGATGCCGCGCGATTCCGATATGCTGCGGATTTCGGCATTGGCCCGGCTCAGCCTGTCCTCGAAGCGGGCCCGAAGATCGGGTGCCGAGCTCGCGATGCCGATTGTTGACAGATGATCGACGATACTGGCGGAAGCGACCTCTCCGGCGTCATGTCCACCCATTCCGTCGGCTACCACCCAGAGGCCAGTTTGTGGCTCGACTAGATAGCTGTCTTCATTGAGCTCACGGACACAGCCTTTGTGGCTCACGCCGAAGCTTTCGATGGAAAGGGCGACAGTATTCAAATTGCCACCAAGCGCTTTTCAAGCGTCCTTCTGCGGCGCACCTTTGGACGCTCGCTGGCGCCACTTTGCCACAGGCTCGAACATTAAAGTACCGAAAACTAAGGAAAACCGGGGTTTGAACTCTGGTCAGCGGATCGGCGCCATGATCAGCAGATCAAACCCATCTCAAAACGCCTTGGGACAGCTGAATCCGGAAAGGGCCGGGAGGAAGAAGTGGTTGGAGCCTGAACCTGTCTGGAGCGTATAAGTAACGTCGCGTCCGCCAATCACGAAGCGTGCTTGCATGTTGCTGTCGTGGCCGGTGACGGCAGCCTTGTCCAGAAGTCGCTTCAGGGCCCACGGCCCTTCGAACTTGATGGCGGATTCGCGGCCTGGCATCTCCGGCGTCAGGCTCAGACTGGCGGATCCGGAAGCCGCGCCGCTCGGCCAGGTCACTATGCTCGGCATGTTGCCCGCTTGGTTGCTCTGGACGGTCTGGCCGTCGACATCGAGCACCGCCGCATCGGCATCGCCATGCAGTGAGAAGGGCGTGAAGGTCACGCTCACCGAGGGCACCGAACCGCCCTGGGGAAAAAAGGCGCTACGGATTTCGGCCGCCAGCTGGAAGTTCTTCAGCGTCGACTTCGACAGGTCGCGGCCGAAGCGAGCATCCTGTTTCCAGCTCCAGTCCTGACCGGTCATATCGATCAGCGATGCGAGGTTCTGTGCGAAGAACCGGTCCATCAGCCCGCCCGGAGCGAACAGTTTGGCGAAATCCGCCATCGCGATGTCCTCGGTGCCATTGCGGGCGAAAGGATAACGGCCGTTGACCGCCGCCTCGCAGGGCTGTGTGACCGTCTGGTCGAGCATCTGGTTCAAATTTGCCACCGAGGTCTCGGTGACGTTGCCTTCAAACTCGTCTGCCGTCGCATTGACCATCCGGCCGAGTTGCTTGGGCAGTCGCGAGACATTGGCGCGAAGGGTGGCTATCTGGAGCTGCAGGTTTGCGTTGACGCGTTCCGTCTGGGAGGGGACGTCGGTCGCCAGTTGCAGGCTCTGGTAGATATCGCGGAAATTCTGGGTCAAGGCATCGATCGGGCGGTGTCCGGCAGCACCGCTCACCAGGGCCTGGAACGGCCTGAATTGCGCTTCGATGTTGGCCCCGGGATTCTGGTTTTGCGCGCTTAAGGATCCCGTGCCGGCACGGGTTTGCGATTTTCCGGTGGCGATTTGTATGCCGATGCGAGCCAGACCCTTGGCCACGCTTGCTGCGTCCTGTAACTGGCCCGCGCCGCCTTCAACCCCGGTGGCTGAGTCCTTGCCGGAAGCAGCGTCCCGCGTCAGAGCGGTTTCGTCGGCGATCGCCGTAAACAGCAGTTCGATCGGCGAGGTTGGCGAGGCGACGGCGGAAAGCGCGATATAGCGCGGCTTGTCCTTCAGCATCGCCTTGAATTTCAACCCGTCGAGAACGCTGTTCCACGCCGTTGCGAACTCCTTGCCATAGCGGTCGAGAAGTTCGGGACCGAGCTTGGGCAACTCCTGATCGATGCCGCCTTGCTCGCCGCCGCCACCGAGGACCCACTGGTCGTCGACGAGCGTCTGGGCAATGCGCGAGAGTTGCACGAGATAGAAGCTGTTGAAGCCGGCATAAGTATAGAGGCCGGGAACACGAAGGCCTGACAGATCGCCGCCATCGACCCGCTCGAACAGTAACGGGGCTTCCGGGCCGCTTTTCAGGGAAACAGAAAAATCATCCAGAGCTGCCGCGTATACTGCGGATTTGACCAAAGCCGAGGCACGGTCGGCAAGGCTCATGCGCCCGAGCGACCGTTGAGCGGCTTGGACGAGCGGCTGGTTGAGTTCGAAAACCGGATCGTAGGCGTCGTCCAAGGCAAGCATGGCACCCAGGTGCTTTTCGAGATGCTCGCGTCCTTCGCGGTTGTTTTCACCTGGATACCGGTTCTGCTCCCAATCGTGCTTCATCCAGGAAATGATCAACGCGTCGTCGACCTTCGGCGCCTTGCCGCCAAGCATCAGGTAGATTTTCAACGGCTCGTAGAGCGCGGCGGGATCGGCCATCCTGGCCTGGATCGTCCGCTCGGCCTGGATCAGCAGGCGCGATCGGAACATTCGTTCCAGCGCTTCCCGGTAAGCCGTCTTGGATGCCGAAAGAAGTCTCTCCCGCTGGCTGAGGCCGAACGTCTCCTCGATCGGTGTCGGCACGTCGCCGGTTTCGAACCCAGCCGGCAGATTGCGCAACTGGTCGAGCGGGCCAATGACGTTTTCGAGGTCGACATCGGTGACCTCGGTGCTTTTGAGCAACGCGTCCGCCGTCTGGCGATACTGGCTTATGGCCTGCGTGGTGGAGGCGATCAGCGACCTGTTGGCTGTGAAGCTCAGGGCTAGGGTGCCGAGGGCCGCCGCAGCGATCAACGCGATGGCGCCAAGGCCGGCGAACCTGGCGATCGTTGCACGTCTTACAGCTGATTTGTCATACGAAACCCATCCGGATTCGGCAAAAATGACGCCCGTCAGCAGATCGTGCAAAAAGAAGCTTTTGCCGGTTCCGGAAAGATGGGCGCGGGGGCTGCTGCCGAAATTGCGACCGATCGCGCCCAACACCTGATCGATTGGCGTTCCCTCTTGCGTGCCTGAAGAGAAGTAGAGTCCACGCAAGCTGACATTCACCTGGCTGCGGGTCGGATCGAACAGGCTGGCGATGAAATTGGTAATTCGCTCCTTCAGCGCGCCAAACTGCGCCGGAAAGCCAAAGATGGATATACGCGCGACCGGATCGGCCTCTTCCTGGAGGCGGTCAGGCATCTCCTCCACCAAGCGTCTTGCCAGTGCATCGAATTCGGCCGGAGCCTCGGCGGCCATATTCTTGTTGCGATCCGTGGTCTGGAATGTCGCGCCCCAGACCTTGCGCCGGCGCGGCTCGTCGAAGCCGCCGAAGTAATCCATGAACCCTGAAACCAGGTCGGCCTTGGTGAACAGCAGGTACACGGGAAACTGGATTTTCAGCGTCTCGTGGATTTCCCGCAGACGACTGCGTATCTCGACGACGTGAGCGTCAAGCTGCTGATCGTCGAGGCTGACGAGGTCGGCGAGGCTGATGGCCAGGATGACGCCGTTTATCGGTTGCCGTGCGCGGGCTCTCTTGAGCAGTGACAAGAAGGCAAGCCAGCTCTTCTTGTCGGTCTCGGCATTGGAATCCTGCGTCGTGTAGCGTCCGGCTGTGTCGATCAGGACGGCCTGGTCGGTAAACCACCAGTCGCAGGAGCGTGTTCCGCCAACGCCCGCAACTGGCTGGGCATCACCCGAACCGGCCAGCGGAAAATTCAGACCCGAATTGACCAGCGCCGTTGTCTTGCCGGCACCGGGCGGGCCGATGACGATGTACCAGGGGATCTCATAAAGGAAATTGCGTTTGCCGCTCGACCGCTTGAGCGCCGCCACGGCCTCATTCACGCGGGCCTCGAGCACCCGCGAGTCGTCATCGCGGTCGTCATTGTGTGTGACCACGGTTTCGAGTGCTTTTTGCGCTTTTCTCGCTTGCCAGAAACGCAGGCCGTAGAAAAGCGTGAGCGCTGCCACGATCACCCCGATGATAGTCGCGCGCAGCCAGGCAGGCCCGAGAGGACGGGTATCGGCGAAGCGGATCAAGGGTCCGGCAAACCACACTGCCGCCGCAAAGCCGGCCAGCGCAATCATGCTGAATATCCGCAGCAGCCAACGCGTCATGGCCGCTCCCGACTGGCCGTGCTCACAATGTTTCCTCCTTGGCGATCATCACATCGACACGGCGGTTCTTGGTGCGGCCTTCCGGCGTCGCATTGTCGGCGATCGGTTCGTCCTCGCCCTTGCCGTCCACCGTTAGTCGCGAAGGATCACTGAACTTCGGTGCCATCATTGCTTCGACGGCCTTCGCTCTGGCGACGGAGAGATCGAAGTTGGACTTGAATGGGCTCGATTTCCGCGGCTTCACATTGTCCGTATGGCCGACAATCCTGATCGGTCCGCGCTCGGGTTCCAGAGCCGCGGCGATATCTGCGGCAATGGGCTGGAACTCCGGCTTCGCCTCGGCCCTGCCGGACTGGAACAGCAGGAGATTGTTGATTTCCACAACGATGAAGTCGCCCTTCGTGCCGATGGTCAGCCCGCCGCCTTCGACTTCCTTGGCCAGTGCCGAACGGATGCGATCGATCTGCGTGGTTGTGGCGACGGGTGGGACGATTTTCGCCGGCTTCGCCAACGGCGCCACGCTGGCCCGTTCGATGGTAATCGGCGTCGATGGGTTGAGCGCCAGCAATTCACCGGCGGCAGCGTCGCCTTCGTTGGTGATGAAGACCCGCAGTGCGAAGAACGCAGCAGTCAGCAGCGCCGACACGGCTGCCGCGACGACCCAGAGCGGCAGGCCTGTCGACGGCTGCGTCATGGTCGACGCCAAGCCCTGCCAGTGGGGCGAGATGTCCGCGTCCGCGCGTGCCCTGAAATAGCGAAGCGTTTCGTAGACGTCGCGCCGAACGCGTTCGAGATTGCTGTCTTCGCGCGTCAGGCCCCGGTACTGGCCCTCGAACCCCAGCGACAGGCAGACATGCATCAGTTCGAGCAGATCGTAGTGTGCCTCGGGACTGGCCAGGACCTTGTTCAGCGCTTCGAAGAAGCCTGTGCCGCTGGGCTCGACGTGAAAGAACTGCGACAGCATGCTGTGCTGCGCCCAAGTATCTTTCTGTGGCCAAGGCAGGTTGCCGACGAGATCGTCGGCGGTTTCGCAGAGGATGAATTTCGCAATCCGCGCATCCTCTTCGGCAACACCTGATTTCTCGACTGTCCTGTCGAACCTATCGATCGCCTCAGTGACATGTTCGGCCAACGGCTCGGCTTGTCTCTCGACGGGGATAAGCCTGAACTGGCCGAACAGCATCAGCAATGGTGCGGCCGCGGCAAGGATCGGGTTTGCCGCGGAATATCTGACACTGTCCGTGACATTGAGCAGGGTCTCCTGCCGTAGAGCTGCCTCGGAAGCGCCGCTTCCTGCCGAAGCGGAAGGGGCTCCTTGATAAATCACTGTCCCGGATGCCCAGCCCGGCGGTGTATGCCGGCCGATGCCGGGATCGAATACGGTCGAATCCTTGATCTGCGAGGTTTGCCCGTCATCCGCGACGGGCACTTGAGGGACCGGCGCCGGTTTTCGCTCACGCCGTGGAGGGGCGCGAATGACGGTCTTGCCAGCCGGGCCGAAAGGATCGTCCTTCGAACTCATGGACGATCGTCCATGCAGGCGGTGTGCCCGCGACTGGGTGAGACAGGCGCAAAACGGTTTCTCGTCAGGTGAAGGAAACGCAACCCCTGCCGACCCTGACAGTGTCCGGAGGAAGGTAGGCTATATCTTACTATCCCGCCGAAAGATGACATTTGCCGCAGACCCCCAGGTCGATCAGCCTTAGCCGCTTAGCGAATTGTCGTATGCGATCGTAATCTCACAAACTCTCGATTGGAACCGGATGCCGCGCACCAAAGAGGTTTTCTTCGTCGACTTCAGCCTCGCATCCCCCTTTGGGCCTGTCTATTTCTGCTTGTCGGCCTTGGCATAGGCCTCGCTGAAATAGGCCAGGAATATGTCCAGCATGCCGTTCTCGTGGGCTTCCTCCATGGTTCGCCAGGTCGCGACAAAAGCGTCCCAGGCCTGGCTTTTCTTAGACGAGAACGATGTCGGGGGGAGTTTCTTTCCGATCGCCTCGGGCGACAGATCGTCGAGCAGCCGCGACAGCGCAGCTTGCATGGCGGCATAGGTGGCGAATTCGTGCGTCTTGAGATCGCGGAATGCATCTTTGATGCTGCGCCTGGCATCCAGATAGCCGGCCCTGCGGCGGGCGAACATGATTTCGAGGATGTCGTCGGTTCCCGGGCCGAACTTCAGGGGGTTGTTGTCGGCGGCGCTGATCATCGTCCGTTGTGTGCTCTTGGCCAGTATTTTCGCGGCCGTGCGCGCTTTCAAAAGCATGGTCAGTTCCTCGACCACAGTCCGCAGGACCGTGCCGATTTCGGCGGCAACTTCATGCGGATCGCGCGATTGAAGCAATTCCGGCGAGATGCCGGCCGCGATCGCGATTTCCCGCAGCACTTCGTCTCTGGTCGAGGGGAGAGGCGGTTGCGACGAGAACGCCGGAGCCGGAACCCGCTGCCCGGAATGTTGCTCCGAAGGAGTGAAGAACGGCTCGGCGGCGAATTCGAGCGGCCGGCCTGTCGCGGCCGGCATTTCTCGTTGTGTCGAACTGATATGGCCTGTCGTGGCGGGCTCGTCGTCGATCGATACGAAGATGACATGGCGGCCGATCAGCACCCGGTCGCCATGGCTCAGCCGATGCGGGCCGGTCATGCGCTGGCTCGATCCGTTGATGTAGGTTCCGTTGCGCGAGACATCGTGCAGCCAGAAAGCGCCTGCCTCGTAGCGAACCTCGCAATGCCGGCCGGAGATGAACTTGTCGGGGTCCGGCAAGGTCCAATCACAAGCCTCGCGTCCGATTTCGAAGCCGCGATCACGCGCCGCGTAACTGGTCGAGATGCCCGCAGGCAAGGCGTCGACATTGTTGATTTGCAGACTGATATACATCGAGGATCGCCGTCGAACGCTGATCGATACTCCACATTCTAGCAGTTTGCACATCCAACAGGACAGCGGCGTTTCGAGCCAATGCATCGGCAGGGTAAGGTTTTTCCGCTGTGCATCTCTTTGGTCGGCCGGACAACATGTGGTAGGCTCAACATAGCCTGGTGCGGCGGGCCAAAAAGTTCCTGGATGCGGGAACTTCAAACCCACTGCCGGCGGCCGCGTCCAGGAGGGGCACGACCCATGCCGAACGAACGTGCCACGGTTGTGCAAACACCGGTTGGCGCCGAGCTGTTGACCTTCACGCATCTTGTCGGTCGCGATGAGATCAGCCGTTGTTTGGCCTATACGGTAGGGTTCGTCAGCCCCAGCCCCGATATCGATCCGCTGAAGATGCTGGGGGGTGTCGTTTCGGTGGAAGGCGAATCCGATCCGAAACGTTGGTTCAGCGGTCTTGTGTCCGAGTTTCGCCTGACCCGCATAGAAGACCGGCTGGCCTACTACGAAGCGGTCGTCAGGCCGTGGCTCTGGTTCCTCGGCAACACCACCGATTGCCGTATTTTCCAGAACAAGAGCGTCGTCGACATCGTCAAGGACGTCTTCAAGAAATACAGCACGGCGGAGTTCGATCTGCGTCTGCAGGGTTCCTACCCTCCGCGCGAATACTGCGTACAATATGACGAGACCGATCTGGATTTCGTCCAGCGGCTGCTCGAGCATGAAGGCATCCTGTATTTTTTCGAGCATGACGAGGGCAAACACACGCTTGTCCTGACCGATGCGATGAGCAAGCTGAAGCCGGCGCCGGGCTACGAGAAAGTACCTTATCATTTTGAAGGGCAGGGCTCCCGGCGCGATGTCGAATACATCACCGAATGGATACCGGGCAGTTCGGTGCGTCCGGGCGCCTATGCCCACACCGACTATGATTTCAAGAAGCCGGGCGCCGACCTTATGGCCAAGTCGGCCCAGCCGTTCAGTCACAAGCTGGCCGCCGGCGAAAACTACCGCCAGCCCGGCGCGCATCTCGAAGTCGGCCGGGGCGACAACCTGGCCGCGATCCGACGCGAGGAGATCCAGGCCGTCCACCAGCGTATCGCCGCGGTCGGCACCGTGCGCGGCCTGTTTTCGGGCTGTACGTTCAAGCTCGATGGCTTTCCGCGCGAGGACCAGAACCAGGAGTATCTGGTGGTCAGCGCCGAATACAGGCTGTTCGATCCGGGATACAGAAGCCATGCCGACGTCGACAGCGAGAACTTCAAGGTGATCCTGGGCGTGGCGCCGACCGCCTTGCCCTATCGTCCGCCACGGATCACGCCCCGACCGATCATGCGTGGGCCGCAGACGGCGACCGTGGTCGGTCCGTCAGGCCAGGAAATATTCACCGACAAATACGCCAGGGTGAAGGTGCAGTTCCACTGGGATCGCCTGGGCAAGAAGGACGAGAACAGCTCCTGTTTCGTGCGGGTCTCACAGACCTGGGCCGGCAGCGGCTGGGGCTTCATCCAGATACCGCGCATCGGCCAGGAGGTGATCGTCGACTTTATCGAAGGCGACCCTGACCTGCCGATCATCACCGGCCGGGTCTACAATGCCTCGCAGATGCCGCCCTACGGGCTGCCGGCGAGTGCCACGCAATCCGGCTGGAAGTCGGACTCCTCGCTCGGCGGCGGCGGCTACAACGAGCTGATGTTCGAGGACAAGGCCGGCTCCGAACTGGTCAATTTCCAGGCGCAGAAGGACCACAACCTTCTGATCAAGCATGACCGTACCAAGCTGGTGCAGCACGATCAGTCGGACCGCATCGACCACGACGCCAAGCATTCCGTCGGCCACAACCTCGACGAGGACGTCGGCAACAACAAGACAGTCAAGGTCGGCGTCGACCAGACAACCGACATCGGCAAGAACGATACCGAGACGGTGGGCGTCAACCGCTCGCTTACGGTTGGCTCGAACGAGACGATCGGCATCGGCGCGAACTCGACGGAGACGATCGGGTCCAATCACACGCAGACCGTCGGGTTGATCCAGACGATCACCGTGGGCGCGGCGCGAGTGGATTCAGTGGGCGCAGCGGAAACCCGAAGCGTTGGCGCCGTCCAGACGAATCAGATCGGCGCATCGCGCTCGATGACAGTGGGGGCCGGACAGACTCACACCATCGGAGCGGCGGACAATTGGACAATCGCGGCCGCGCAGAGCGTGAAAATCGGCGCGGACCAGAGTTTCGCCATCGGCGGCGCGCAGTCGTCGCAAATCGGCAAAGGCAGGTCGGCAAAAATCGGCGCTGACGACGCAACCGATGTCGGAGGCGGGCACGCGCTCAAGGTCGGCAAGGGCAGCGGAATCCAGATTGCGGACGACAGCTCGATCAAGGTCGGCAAGAACCTGGTGATCGAGGCGGGTGACTCGATCACACTCAAATGCGGCTCGGCGTCGATCACGATGAAAAAGGACGGCACCATTGTTGCCGACGGCAAGGACATAACGCTCAAGGGCAGCGGCAAGATTACCGTCAAGGCCGACGGCGACGTGATCGTCAAGGGAAGCACCATCAACAACAACTGAGGGCGTCATCATGGAAGTGCTGGATCGTATCGACGGCGTCGTGATCGGCCTGCTGATCGGTTTCGAGGGCGGGGCACCGCTTGTTGTCTTCGTTGGCAATCCGCGCGAGACGGCGATTGCGGCGCGCAGCCTGACTGAACTGGACATTTCGGCGATCGGTTCAGAACTGGCCCTTCTGTTCGAGGAGGGTGATCCAACGCGGCCGTTGGTCGTTGGACGCATCGTCGATCCGGCGCACAAGAACAGGGAGCCGAAAGTCGCTCGCGAAGGCGACCGTGTCGTCATCACCGGAGACGAGCGCATAGAACTGCGCTGCGGCCTGGCGTCGATCATTCTGGAAAAGAATGGCCGCGTGACCATTCGCGGCAGCCAGTTGACGAGCCAGGCCAGCGGGACCAACCGTATTCGCGGTGGGGCCGTGCATCTCAATTGAGGCGTTGCCTATGCACCGCGTCGCGACCATCGCCGCCATCGTGGATCAGCATGCCGAGGACGCGGCTTTCCTGTGGCTGCGCCGTCGTCGGGAGATCGACGGTCCAATCCTCGACGAAACCGATATCGGTCGCATAGACCAGCGTCTCGAAGCCAATCTTGAAGGGCTCATGGCAGCCGGCAAGGCCGGTTGGGAAGCTGCTCAAGCGCGCTTTGCTGACTACGCCGAACCAGGCGAACTTTTCGTGCTCGGCACTCTGGCAATGCGTTGGAGCGATGCCAAACTGGTAACCTCCGCAATCGACGCCGGCGTAAGCGTGGGTGAAGCCGGCTTTTCAAGCTTGTCCGCTGCGATCGCGCGCACGCCGCGCGATAACCTGCGTCCCTTCGTGGCGCAATGGCTGGACACAAGCGATGCGCGACTACGCTGCCTTGGGCTGTCTGCGCTCTGGCATCACCGCGTCGATCCGGGACCGCGCCTGCATGATCTGGCCAGCCATTCCGACGCGAACGTCCGCCGGCGCGCCGTTCGGCTCGCCGGTGGGCTCGGGCGGCGCGACCTGCTTCCGGCAGTCCTGGCTGGCCTTGATGGCGAGACGGCGAGAGAACGTCTTGCGGCCGCCTTCGCCGCTTGCCTGCTTGGTGAGGCGCGGTCCGCGCACCCAGTGATCGACAAGATCGTGCTGACGGAGACGGACCAAGCGGAGGCGGCGATCGAGATACGCCTGCTGACAACGCCGCCCAAGGCCGCGAAAGGTTGGTTGCAGACGCGCCTCGGCCAGCCCCTGCTACGCGTGGCGGCAACGGCGTCGATCGGCCTGTTTGGCGATCCGTCGGTGATGCCCTGGCTGATCGAGAAGATGCGCGAACCGGAACTTGTCTTTGCCGCCGGGCTGGCGATGCGCGATCTGTTCGAGGTGGATTTCAACGACACCGACCTGTTCACGATAGACCCGGCCGATTTGGGGAAGGCGTTTGAATCTCTGAACCACAGCCCGTTGCCTGTCGCCGATCGCGTTGCTGCTTGGTGGGACGAGGGACGGGGCGGGCGCGGCCGCACGCCTTTCCATTCGATGCGCCGGTTGCGGCTCGACGCGTTGCGCGCGGCCATCGCGGCAACCGATACGCCGCTGACCGATTGGCGCAGGACGCGCCGGTTCCCGGCCTGGATGTAATCTATCGGCGGTTCGCCCGCGCCACGACGGCGGCGGCGCGCAATCCGTTCTCGGATGCGACTTCGCACATGGCAATCGATCCCGGCGCATAATTCTGGACAAGACTGTCGGCGGCCAGCATCAGCGCCAGCGCGCCGCTGGCCGCGCCGGTGTCGCCGACCGTCATCGCCGGATAGGCCGTCGCCATCAGGGTGCGGTGCGTGCGATAGAAGCGCGGTCGGGCAATCAGCATCTCCCAGCCATGATAGCGCTCGCCATTGCCGTTCGAGACGACGAAGTCGATGTCGGGTTCCGATGGTCCCGATCCCGAAACGGCGTCGCGCAGCGCGCCGAGCATGGCGCGGCCCTGGCTGTAGCGCTCGGAAAGGATGCTGTCCGTCTCCTGGGCCATGCCGATGCCATGGATAGCGGCCACGACAGGCTCGCGGCCAGGTTCCCGCAGCAGCCGCACGAAGACGGCCGCCTCGCCAGGAACCAGTCCTTGGGCGTTGTCCGCGCCCTGTAAACGTCCGGTCCGGCTGAGCCGGCCGAGGTCGGTGTGGTTGACGAGGCTGTCGACGCCACCGAGCAGCACTTGTGCGGCGCCTTGATCCTCCATCAGTGCAAGCGCCCGTTCTATCAGTCCCACACTTGCCGCCGCGCCGCCGTCGATGACGCACGAGGCGTGGTGGAATCTCAGGCCTGTTGCGTCGACAACCGCGGCCAGGAAATCGCGCGCCGGAATATCAACGAAAGCCGGATGGTTGCGAAAGCTCTCCGGCGTCGTGATGAGCAGCGCGGTGGCCGCCGCGACCCCCGGCTCGCCCGCGCCGAGCGCTTCGTTGATAGCGCGGGCGGCCATGTTGACCAGCCATTCGCCTTCGTTGCGGCGCAGATGCCGGTGAGTGGGTATGCGCGCGACTACCTGTGGCACTCCGAACGGTTCGGCGAGCGTGATTTCCTCGAAGGCCGAAAGGCTCGCCCGAATGGCTGCGATCGTTTGCCGCGCGTTCAGCCCGGCGGGCGTGACGGCGCCGCCGCCGGCGACGTAGAGCGGCCGCTTCATGGCTGCCACACGGCGCGGTCGACTGTGCCGTCGCCGCCACGCGGGCTGAGATAGCTCTTGCGCTTGCGCCGGGCCACGAGAAAGGCGGGCGTGACATGGCCGAAGACGATTTCCCGCAGCGCCGGCGTGTTCCGTTTTGTCACGTGTGAAAAGCGCGCTTTCAGTGTGACGCGCCACAGATCCGGCTCGACAATCACCGTGTCCGCGGCAAACGGACGTTCCTCGACCCGGTCGTCATAGATCAGCCGCACAGGCGCAACGATGCGCGGCAGGCGGAAGTCCCAGCGGCCGTTCGGTGTCATGCCGATGATCGTGACAGTCTCACCGCCATGGATTGCCGGCAGGTGCTGGTCCGCCGGGGCGCACAGATTGTAGCGCGGATCGAAATCCCCGGGAGGCAGTGGCCACTGCGTGTCGATCCAGGCTTGGTCGTAGGTGCCCGCGAGCGGCAGTCTCGGCATCCAACCCCGCCCGAGCGGGCCGAAGCTGGCCGGTCTGGGCCGATCGGAGGGACTGAGATAAGGTTCGGCGGGGTAGGTGACATTCGGGGCTTGTGTTCGCACTGCCGGATCGGCGGACGAGGCATGGTGATAGCCGACGCCGACCGGGTTGCGTCGGTCAAGCCGGCCATCTGGCAGCGTCCCACCATAGGCGCGCTCGTAAACGATCGGCATGGTTCGGAACAGGGCCGGCGCACTGTAGCCGCCGGCATCGTAGATGCGGTCTCCGACAACGTTGAGCACCTTTTGCAAGCCACCGACGCGGAAACCGACCTGCATCTCCGCCACCGGACGGCGGTTCGGCGCGTGCGCCGAACCGTTGACAAGGATTTCGGCGGCCGGCTTATGCGGCGCAATATCGGCTTCGTAGCGATTGGAGGAATTGGCTGGATCGCCGAACGGGATATCCCAGAGCGCGACCGGCATCTGGTCTTCGCAGACGTCCAGTGCCGGTGCGCCGTCGAGCGCATCGAAGCTTGCCGAGAACATGACGACCAGGACTTCCTGGCCGTCGGCGTCGAGTTGCACATGTGTTGCGGTGGCGAACGGCGTGCGATTCTCGATCCCGACCGCGAACGCCATCGCTCAGCACCAATTGCCGTGTTCGTCGAGGCCGATCGGCCAGTAGGGCATCGCGGTCAGCAGCGTCGCATAGTCGTCATGGCCGCCCTGGATCAGCCACTCGAGAAGTAACACTTCGGGAGGCACCGCACTCGACGCGGAACGCCGGTTTTCCTTGTCGCACGCGAGCCAGTACTTGCGCACGAGCCAGACCACCCTCGGGTGGCCGGCGGGGCCGGCAAGCCCCTTGGCCTCGATCGTTCGGAGGATTGCCTCGCCCATCGGCAGGCCGGTCTCCATGCGCTCCTCGACACTCGCGTTCCATGTCTCGGACGCGACAGCGAACACGTCCACGAAATCGAGCAGATAGGCGGCGAACAGGCTGCGATGTCCAGCCGAGCCGGTCCCCGGCGCCGTCCCTTCCGCGCGGCCTCGGACGTCACCGGGCGCGCGCAGCAGCCGGTAGGTCCCGTTCTGGATGTTGTGGTTGACGAGCAGTGCCATCGCTCAGGACTCCTCGAATTCCGGATCTTCCCCGATGGGAATGAAGTCGAACGGCCTCATGAAGTCCGCCAGCTCGGGCTCGGTGTCGCCCAGCCAGGAGAGGAGCAACGTCACGGGTGGGACCGGCCCGTCCCCCTCGCTCCCTTCGGACAACTGCTTGGCCTCGGAGCCCCACATCTCGCTCCTCCCGGGCTCCGGCCCGCCGCCCGAAAGCAAGTCGTTCAGTCGCGTCGTTTCGAAGTAGTACTTCCGAAACAGGGCAATGACCCGAGGGTGACTCGCTGGTCCCGCCGGCCAGCGGGCGTCGACAAGCTCCCTGTTGACTTCCTGCGCACGAAGGTCATGCCACCATTCCAGCAATGGTGGCACGACGATCTTCAACTCGTCTGTCCAACGATCATAGATGTCTTGATACGTTATCGAGATCATTTCATATCTCTATATGCCCAGGCCGCCAATGTGCTTGTTCATCGCATCGTAAAGCTCGCGGCGATCCAGTGCGCGCATATCCTGGGACTGCTCCATGCTGTGAGCATGACAATGCGGCTGGCACGGAAGGTCGCGCATCCGCTGGGCGAAGCTGCCCGGATCGTGGCACGCTCCCATCTCCCACGCGGTCTTCTGCGGCGGCTGGTGATCGGCGATCATCGTGACCTTGCCGTCAGTCTGCCTTTTGATTTTCTTGTCAATGTCCTTCAGCGCCTTGTCCTTGGCTGGGCCTGAAGCCCGACGAAGGATGTTGGCGCGGTCCTTCTTGCACTGCCAGCAGGTCTGCCCCTGCACGGAAGCGCGCTGGGTCTCGGTCGTGGGGGTATAGTCCTCCGAGTACTTGTAGTCGCGCGGGCAGTCTTCCTTCATCGCGTCCTTGCCCAGCACCACCGAGAAGTCGACCATGGCGGACACGTCGACCGTGTTCGGCAGCGGGCTCGCGGTATTCTGCTCCATCGGATCGCCGTGGCGGCAGACTCCCTTGCCCTCGACCTTGACCGTGAACGACCAGAGCTTGAACGAGCCCTTACCCTTGATGCGATGGGTGACCACGCCGGCGCCAAGTCCAGGCGTGGCCGCTTCGTTGCCCGTACTCAGCGCCACTTCGGAAGAGTTCTCCAGCGCCGTCGGTGTTCCCTGCACCTTGACGCTCTTGCTGCCTTTGATGAGATCGCTGGCCGAAAGCATGTTGACATATGGAACCGGCACCGGTCCCGCTGGCGGCGGCGGCGGGCTGAGGCAGACGTCGCCCGGCGCGACGCCCTTGCCGCCGCTTGCCTGGTGGAAGAAGCCCATCTTTTCGGCGTAGACCGTGTTACCCATGGCTCAGGACCCCGCCGTCTCCGGCGATGCCGCGCATCGCGGGCAGGGCATTTTGAGCAAGGTCGTGGATGTCGGCGAAGCCGAACTCCCTGACCTCCCAGTCGTCGCTCCAGAATGCGATCTTGTCGGTCGCGGCGGCGGCGCCCGGAGGTGGCAAAATCTGAAGGCTTTCGGCCAGCCGGGTCTGCGCCCAGTAGTTGTCGACGCAGTTCTGAAGAAGCGAGGCCACTGCATCGTACCACGGGTCGCCCGGCTCCGGCGGGGCCCCAAGCCGGACGATGGCGAACGGATAACGGCGGCCGACGCGATCCTCGCTCATGCGCCAGACGCCGGCACAGGGCTGGTCGCCGAAAATGCCGCCCTTGACGATGAAGCGCCAGACACGCGAATCCAATTCCCCCTCGTCTGGCCTCTCGCGCAGTTCCATCGACATCCACCGGTCCCAGCGGTCGATGAACGCTCGCGGCAAGTTCGCGGCGACAAAATCTCCGGTCGCCGGAATCTTGCCGAAGAAGCCGGTGCTCATATCTGCGGCGGACATGAGAATTTCTTGAACATTTGCAGGTTGTAAGGGTTTTCGACGCTGGCGGCCTTGAGCTCGAAATCGGCGTACATGCCTTTCGTGCCCAGCCGCAGGCTGTAGACATCGGACAGCGAGGTTCCAGTGAATCGGCCGCTGCGCAGCATCCTCAGCCACGCCCAGCTGCCGGTCTCGTTGAGCATGATTTCGGGCGAACCATCGATGGGCTGGAAGGCGAGCGAGATGACCCCGGTGCCCTCCTTGCCGGGCCAGGTCATCGGTTGCGGCCGCGTCGCGTTGTTGAAGTAGACGAGGGTCTGGCCATCGAGATTGAGCGTTACGCGCGTGACGTTCGGAGACAGGTCCTTGGGTTCCAGCGTGAAGCTCATCACCGGTCCTGTACCGCCGGGAAAGAGATCGTCGCGTATCCGCCTGGCCTGCTCGAAAGCCGCCAGCGCCGAAGGGTCGAGGCCGAAATCGGCACGCCATTTCCACGGCTGGCTGGCGGTGTCGACATAGCTGATCAAATGGTCGTTGGTGAACGCGTCGATCAGGCCCGCCGGTCCGAACAGGCGGGCGAAGTCGCGGACATTGACGTCCACCGCGCTTTCGGGACTGAACGGATAGCGGTCGTTGAGCGCCGCCTGGCAGAAGGGCAGGATGTCGGCGCGCCAGATGGCGTTGAGCTCCGAGGTGACCGCCTTTTGCGTCAACCCGCTGGTGTCGCCGGCGACACCGCCGAGCCAGTCGTCGACCGGGTCGGGCAGGATTTGCGCTTGCCTTGCGACCGCCCCCGTCAGTTCGGCGAGGCCGCCTTGCTTCTTGATGGCATCCTGGGGATCGGGATTGGCCGTGACCGTCTGCAAAACGTTGGACAGCGCCGTCAAAGCCACCACCGCGGCGTCGAGTGCTGGCGGCTGGCCGTCGACCTCGGCAATAGCACCTTTGAGCGGCTTGAAGTGTTCGGCCACCAGGTTGCCGGTAAGATCCACCTCGTCAGCTGAGCCCGCGCGTGGAAGCAGCTTTGCCCCCGTTTTGACGATCTTGCCGAGCTTGCCGAGTTTGCCGAGCAGTTTCGAGCCGCCCTTGGCCGCCGCCTTGTCGTCGGCCGGCGCTTCATCGGACCGGGTAAGCTCGGTCTCCTGAACGACCGCCGTGAGCAGGCGTTTCAGCGCTGAATCGGCGCTGGAAAGATCCTTCAGATTCTCACTGGCGACATTGAGGTCGCTCAACGGCGCCAGCCTCATATCGCGCAGGAAGCTGTCCCACTGTGCGATATAGTCGTCGTAGTAGAGCTTCAGGATGTCCTCGGACAGCGCCGACACGGACGTTTCGGAGTTCTCGGAGCAGCCCCCGGCGAAGACCGCCCGATCCAGCGCCGCTTGTGCTGCCACATCCTCGATCCGGTCGAGAACGGCGTCATGGAAGCCTGCATAGGTGAATGCTCCCGAAATGCCGACGCGAAGCGTCTTGCCGGAGCGACGCGCAAAAACCTTGGCGCCGTTGGGACCGGCGAAATTCGCCGGAATCCATTCTTTGAGCCCGGCCACTACCGGATCGGCCAGCAATTGCTTGTAGGCACGCGCCGGCAATGAAATCGTGCATACCGTTTTCAGCGCTTCGGCAACCAGCGCCTGGTCGGGCTCGATATAGCTTTCGTCGACCGTCATCCGGCGGATGGCCGCAAGCTGATGCTCTTCGGCATCGGCGGTTGGAAATGGTGCTGCGGCCGCGAATTCGGGAAGGCTGTTGACCCACCAGTTCTGGGTGTAGTCGGGATCCATCTGCGACAGACCCGTCATCATACGATAGGTCTTGAGAGCGCCGAGCATGAAATCCGGATCGCGGATCTGCCGCCACATGGTGGCCTCGAGAAGGGCCACCATGTGCGGCTCAAGCACGTTGCGCAAGGCGTGATCGTAGGTGTCGGTCTGAGCCCGCACCAGTTCCGCCGAGGCCGATGGCCCTAGCAGATCCTGGACAGCGGCCGGCGGTGCTGTCCGGGCATTTGAGACCGCGTCCATTGCCTCGAGCGCGCCGTCGATGGCAGGCTGCTGCACCGATGCCGGGTTTGCGGCAGCCGAGGTCAACGGCGTCTGCAGCGCTTCGAACTGGCTTGCCTGGGCCGAGATCGCATTGCGGTTGTCGTAGTAGGACCAGGCAAACACCGCACTGGCCAGCAAGCCCGCTGTGGCACAGGCAGCCGCCGCGCCCCGCCAGATCCAGGCGCGGCGGCGTTGCGCCAGCGGGTCGAACGTACCCAGGCCTGCTTCCTTGAAGATGACTTCGGTGAGCAGGTTCTTCAGGAAGAAGCTGCGTTTCTCGACCCTTGGTGCGGGCAGGACCCGCCGTGGCGGAAGACCGAAAGACGACGACAGCGCCGCGGTCAGTCGGTCGATAGGCGCCCCTTCCTGAGTCGCCGACGTCAGGTAGAGGCCGCGCAGCCATGCAGCCTCTTCATACCGGCTTTCGCCGAACATCGCCTCGACCAGCACCTGGATCGGTTCGGACAGGCTTGCGAGTTGGGCAGGAAACCGGAAGATCTCTGCACGGGCGGCGAGTTTTTCCTCATCCTCCAGGCGCGGCACCAGCCGCCGCTCCAGCTCCGTCGCCAGCGTCGAAATTTCGCGTTCGATGGTCTTGGCATCCACGCGCGCATCCAGCGCGAAGGTCGTTCCCCACACCTGCTCGCGCGAGGCGGTGGACAGACCGCCGAAGAAGGCTTCGAAACCCTTGATCAGATCGGCCTTGGTCAGCATCAGATAGACCGGAAGGCGGATTTCGAGCCGGTCGTTGAGCTCGGCCAACCGGCGGCGGATCTTGCGGCCGTGCGCCTTGATGGCTTCGTCGCCCTCCGAAAGCACGTCGATCGAAAGCGCCACGATGACGCCGTTGAGCGCGCGGCGGCCGCGATGCTTCTTCAAAAGGTCGAGGAAGCCCAGCCATTCCGCCGCGTCCACATCGGGCTGGCTCTCCTGCTGCACATAGCGGCCGGCGGTATCGATCAGAACCGCGTTTTCGGAAAAGAACCAGTCGCAGTTGCGGGTGCCGCCGACCCCTTGCAGGTCGTCGGTGAGGTCGATCGGAAAATTCAGTCCGGACTGCCGCAGAGCCGTGGTCTTGCCGGTGGCCGGCGGCCCGACGATCACATACCACGGCATGTCGCGCAGAAACTTGCGGCCGCCCAGCTTGCGGCGCTTCAGTTCGGCCATCACCTCGGCGAACTTGGCACCCACGGCAGCGACGTTCTCTTCGCCGGGGCTCAGCGGCTTTTCCACCGCGGGCGCGGCAATGTCGGCGACGAACAGGCGGTTGGCGCGGATCGCCCGGCGCTGGGCGACGATCAGCCAGATCAGCCAGAAGATGACCAGCAGCGCGATGATGACGATGCGCACATTTTCAGAGGCGAACGGTTCGTAGGCACCGACCCTGACGATCGGACCGAACACCCAGATGACCAGGGAAAGCAGCGTGATGCCGATCAGCGTCCACAGCCAGCGCGATGTCAGAACCGCCCAGAGGAAGCGCAGGATGAACATCTCACAGCCTCTTTTCGACAAGCACCTCGGCGCGGCGGTTCAAGGCTCGCCCCTGGCGCGTGCTGTCGCTGGCCACTGGATCGGTGGCCGCGCGGCCCTCGGAATGGACGCGGTCCCGTGGCACTCCGTTCTGGACCAGCATGTCGGCAATCGTCTGGGCGCGAGCCTCGGACAGCCGCTGGTTGGTCGACAGCGGATTGGTCTTTTGCAGAGGAACGCCGTCCGTATGACCGATCACCGTGATGTTTCCGATCAGCTCCTGATTGGCGAGGATCACCTTGGCGATCGAACCGATCAGAGGCTCGAAGCCTTCGGTCAGTTGTGGCCGCGACGACTGGAACAGTTCGGGGTTGGAGGCCTGGATGATCAGCTTGGCCAGCGAGACGCTCTCGGTGCCGCTGAGGGCGGATCTGAGGTCGGCCGGTGCACCGGCCTGAAATTCCGGCAACAGCGCAAAATCCACTTTCTCCGGCGGCGGGGCCTCGACCTTGGGCGACGTACGGCTGATGTCGCCGCGTGCAGGCGGCGGCAAGGTGCGCACAAGTGCGGAAAGCTCGACCGCCTGGCTGCTCAGTCCCATCGAGAGCCCGATATGGATCGCTGTGGAAACAACCGCCGCACCGAGCGCCATGACCCAGATCGGAACGATGAAGCGCTGCGGCTCGTCGGATGCGATCACGCCCTTCCAGTTTGGCGACAGTGGCGCGCCTTCAGCGTCGGCATCGCGCAGGAAGCGTGCCGCCGCCACGCGAACGGCATTGAGCGAACGGTCGCCTGATCGCCCAGGCACGCGATATTTGCCGCGGAAACCGAGCGCCATGCAATCATACTGCAGTTCCAGCAATTCGCGATCGCGGTTGGGATGGCGTTCCAGTTCGTCGAGACGCGTGAAGAACTGCGTGCCGGCATCGACATCGCCACGCAGCATGACCACAAGCGGCTGCCGAGGCCAGGCGCTGGCCCCACCCCAGGGCGTGTTCAGAGCCAGATCATCGAGCAACGCCGCCACGATCCAGGCTGCCTGGTCGGCCCTCTCCATCGAGGATCCCGTCGACATTGCCATGTCGCGTGCCCGAACCAGTTCTTCGAGCAATCGGGTGCGCAACGTTTCCGGATTCTCCGGCGGCAGCGCACTCTCGAGCTCGGGAGCGAACTCGAGCAAGGGTGCGAATGCGTTGACAAGCGCGTTCGGGTGGGTCCGAGACCGCTTTACCACCGCCCCCGGCAACAGCGGCGCCATCGGTCGCGGCATCGGCGCGCCGGTCAGTCGTATGCGGGTGCGTTCGCGATCATCCGACAGTCCGAACGGATCATCGCGGCTCATGATCTCACCTGTTCACCGAATAGCAGTCCACCTGCGGCTCGCTTGGCAACACGCCCGAAACGCCGATGACAAAGCCGGGAGCATCGAGCAGCGAGGCCCAATGCTCGCTTTTCTGGTCCAGCTCGAGGCACAGCCGATCGCCATCGTAGGGGATCTCGCGCGGCTGGGAATGAAGCGGTTTCAGCGGAATGCCGGGCAATCGCGATTTCCACAGGCCCTCGAACTGGTCGGCCGAGCCGACAGTCGCCTGATTGACGAATATCTTGCGCAGCGCGTCCTCCGACAGCTCCGAACCGACCCGGATGACGATCCGGCTGGCCACCAGCAGCTTCGGGTTGTCGATGCGGATTTTCCAGACATTGGTCGAATGCCGCATGACAGGCAGCGCACGCGATTTAGGCTCGATGTAACGCAGGCTGAGGATGAGCGAGCGCAGCGCATCCGCCAGCGCCGAATAGGCGGGGCCTGGCGCCATGTGATCGTAAGCGGGTAATTCGCCCAGGCGCCGCGCGCTCGATCCGTAGGTCGCCATCGAACCAGCGAGCCCGGCAAGTTCCAGGTAAAGCTCGGCCGGATGGAAGACATCCTGCGCCAGCATGTGGGCGAGCCGCGGACGCGCCGCATTGGCGAGATTGAGCATCAGCAGATCTTCGACGCTGCGCCCAGGCCCGCCCATGACCATCTTGCCATGCGCCTCGGCGATCTGCTCGAGGCCTGTGACAACTTCCAGAAGCAATTGCCGATACCAGGCCACCGCGCCGGTAATCAGTGTCGGCGGCAGGAAGGTCTCGTCCAGAGAGACGCCACCATCGGCTCGAACCCCCTTGAGGTCGGCTATCGGCAAGGCTGTGTAGCCACCGACCGACTTGCCGGGTGCAAGCAGCAGCGCCTGCGGACGGGCGATCTCGATTTCTTCAGGATCTGAACCGCCCTGGACGGCGTCACGCACCGAAACGACCCGCCCGTGATAGCGTGCTCCCGAGGCGGCTGCGTGTGCCGGATCGAAGCCGACACCTCCCGGAGGCTCCAGAGGCAAGGCCACCAGCACCGGCCCGGCGCTCGTGTCCGGGGTGACCGGCAATGGTCGCGGCGCGTCCATCATGTCTGGAATGGAGAAAGGTGTTCCGTCCGGAAAGATGCCCCGTGCGGACAGGATCGAGATCTGGCCGGCCTCCAGCAATGCCTGATCCAGCGTCAGCTGCTGGAAGCCGAACGTATGCAACTGCCCGGCCTGCAACGCGCCGCGCACCGTCGCCTCGAAAAAGCGATCCTGCTGCTGGAAATGCTGGGTCCGGAGAAACAGACCTTCGGACCACAGCACCCTGTTTGCATCGCTCATGCCGCTACTCTCTGCATCGAGCTCCCCTTGCCCTGGCCGTTAGGCGGAAATGCCGCCGCTGCCAAGCGAGACGTTGACCGTAAATTGTGATCCCGCCGACACTGACTTGGTCGTCCGCCAGTTCCGGCCGCCGGGCTCGCGGATCAGTGCAACGAAGCCCAGCGCCGTCGCGTCCGGCTCGACCGTGATGGTCTTGGACGCGGTCTTTCCCGGCCCGACGGCTATCTGGTCGGATCCGATGAGGTCGCCTGCGAGTGCCGAACCGGCATCCCCCTGCAAGGCAAAGTAGTCGGCGGAATTGAATTTGCCGGTGCTGCGCAGCCGCATGACGAGGACCGTCACCGGCCGGTCGCCGCCGCCCGGTCCCGGGTTCATACCGGCCCCGCCGGTCAGTTTGACGGTGATCACCGATGGTTTCGGCGGCCCGCTCTGGCAAGCCGTAAGCAGCCCGGTTGCGCCCAAGGCGACAATGAATTCGCGTCGATCGATCATGTCTCACTCCTCCTCATATGCATCCCGAAAATCAGCGCCGATTTCGCCCAGAAAGCTTTTTTCCGCGCTCTCGGCGATTTCACGGTGGCGTTTCTGGTAAAGCTCCCACAGCTTGGCGCTGCGTCCGCCCGAAAGCAGCGTGCCGATCGCGGAATTCGATTTCAGCTCTTCCTCGATCGCTGTCGGGTCAAAACGGTCAATCATCCGCCGCAAGGCGCCCTGTACGCCGCGCCAGGCGCGCACGTGATGTTGGGCGAGGTCGCGAACCGCGTCGGCGATTGCCGCTTCGCCGGCGAGAAATCCAGGGCTGCGCTCGGCGAGAAGCGTGACGATGGCGTCGTCGACCGTCGGCAGAAACTTGAGCGGATTGACTTCGGAAGCCCCAACCATGGTCTGGGCGACGCGAGCGTTTCCCTTTTCCTCGGCCCGTTTGCGCAGAAGCTGCATCAGGCCTTCCATCATCAACCGATATTCGCGGCCAAACTTCTCCATTTCCGCAATGCTGTCGCGCTCGGGGAAATCGGCTTCCTCGACACCCATGCCATGCAGGAATGCGGAGCGGAGCGCCATGTCCCCCAGTTGCGGCGCTGCCGGCAGGCGGGCGGGTTTGGCAGCAGCACCTGCCCGCGCCGGAGGCGGGACGTCAGCCGCTTGCGCGGGCAAATCCCAGGGATTGGCGGATTGTGGTCGTTGGGCGATGCGCTCGCGCTGCCCGGCCGAGCCGGTGCCGTTTGCCGAACCGGGCGCCGCGGCCGATCCGAAACCAAAATCATCCTTGAAATCGGACGGCTTTCCATGAGCGGGCTCGGCTCCCCGGCTGGGAGACGGCACGGGGTCGAGGCCGAAGGGGTCCGCCTGGTTCGCCGCGCCGCCCGGTTCGCGGTAAGAGGCGGCATTTTTCGACACAGGCGTTGAAACCGGATCGAGGCTGAACGGGTCATCGAAACCAGGCGAACTGCGCTGGCCGGAGGTGGCACGCTCGAACGCGCCTGGAACCGGCCGTTCGAACGGGTCCGGCAAATCCGCCGGACGTGGCCGTCGCGGCTCTTCTTCGACCGTGGCGGAAAAGAAGTCGTCGTGGCCGATGCTCACCGGCGCCCGGGATGCCGGCGGCAGGCGTTCCGGAGCCGGCTGGCCGGCTGTGGGTGCTTGGGCGGTTGGCGTCTGCAGATCGACATAGACGACGTAGTCGCCCAGTCTTAGCCGCATACCGCTTTGAAGACGCGTCGACTTGCCGGCGCCGAGCGGGCTGTCAGAATCGTTTATGAACAATCCGCTGCTTGACGTATCGGTGACGAAATATCCATCTCGCCCGCCCGAGATCCTGCAATGAGCTCGCGAAACGAACATGTCGGGATCGTCGATCTGCCAGCCTGCGTCCGCGCTGCGGCCGATCACCAGGTCGCCTTCGTCCAGCCGGGTGTGCCGTACGGCCTGGGTGCGTGGCCCTTGCTCCAGCGTCAGCAGCAGGCTCATGTCGCGACCCCCGCCATTTCCGGCTGCCATCCGACGATTGTGCGCAGCCGCAGATCGTCAGCATCGCCCCTTTCAACAGGCCGCGCAAGCCAGGCAGTTCGGCCGAGCTGTACCGCTCCGAGACGGGGCGGCGGCACGGCTTCCCGCGCAAGCACGATGCGCAGATCGACGTCGAGCGATTCCCCGACCATGTCGCGAACGGCTTGCTTGAACAGTTTGAACCGCTGGCCACCGGGCAGGAACGCCTTGAAGTCCTCGTACCCCAGCGGGCCGACACGGAGCTCGATTCGGCTTTGGCGGTTGAAAACGCGCGGGCCGATTGTCGCTCCTCGGCCAAGCCCTGCATAGGCTTTTGCAAGACGGGTCTGGAGCCCGGTTGGGATGATTATCCAGGCGGCGATGAACTCCTTAATCTGAACCGGCACCTTGAACGCTTCCGCCAGGAACAGCGTCAGCCGTTCCGGGCCGTCGACCTGGCTGGCGAGCGAAGCCGCCTGGCGAAGCTTCACCGTATCGAGATCGGTGTTCTGGGTGCCCGGAAGTCCTATTCCCGCCATGGCTTCGAGCATGGCGCGAACGCGCCCGCCGACCGCGCGTTCGACCTGTACGGCCGGATGCGCATCCGCCCATGCCCGATAATACAGGGCGATCATGCGGTGCTGAAGAATGTTGACGAAGTCCACGAATGTCGTGTCGCTGGTTTGCTGGGCATCGGCGCCGGTGAACCAGCGCTGCGACAGACGATCGAGCACCCAGCGTGTCAGATGCAGCGGCAGCGGACCTTCGGGTCCCATCAGGCCGAGATTTGCGACGGTGACCCTGGCCGGAGCCTTGTCCTTCGCGTCGTGGAATTCAACCACGTCCCTGGCCGAAAAGCTAAGACGCACATGCTGTCCGAGCCTTGCAGGCTCGCGCTCTGGCGAGCCGGAATAGCCGAACAGCCCGCCCCTCCGTTCGAGTCGGCGCAACAGTTCGAAGAAGTCGAACGTCCCGGACAGCGCCTCGGCATGGTTCGGGTCGACTGTGTCTAGATCAGGTAGCGATTGCCGGGCGTCATCGGCCATGGCACATCCTCCTGCTTCTGCAGCAGCCGCGTACGGGTTCGCACGAAGCCGTTTATCCCGGCATGCCGGGCAAACAGCCGTGCCAGCAGGGCCGAAAGCAGCAATGTGCTTTGCCCTGCCAGGACCAACTGGTCGACATGCAATGTTACTTCCGTGCCACGTCCAAAGCACATCGGGCCGTCGATCTGCAGCCGTTCGATGACCGACCGCGAGTCGATGCGAACGATCGAATGCACGTTGCGGGCAAGGCTCGGATCTCCCCGGTCGGCGTAAAGATCAAGCAGCGCATGCAGCGGATCGACGCCGCGGCCTTCCTTGGCAAGGCTGAGAAAATTGAGCGCCAGTTGCGCCACCAGCCGCCAGGCGAGATTGTCGGCGCGCGATTCGCCCGCCGCGCCCGAAGGCAGCGCCGCGGGGATGGCCGGGCGAGGCGGACGCAACGCGCCGAGAAGCCGCACCGTTTCGACCGGGTCGCCGGCCTCCAGCGTCAAAGTGGGATTGTCATCGAGGATCGGCAGATCGCGGTTGGTGCAAAGCGCCACGATGTCGACACGCTTCAGCGACCGGTTCGCCTGGCTTTCCACCGGGCGTGAAATTGCCAGGAAAACATCGTCCCCTGCGTAGGAGGTGCGGGTCAGCCCGTCGCGCCGCTCGTCTTCCGTCGCGCGACGAGGACGCCGCTCGGTCGAGTAGACCCAGCCACTGCCACGATTCTGACCCAGGCTGAAGAGCTCCGGAATTTCGGCATCGCTGCCCCCGGTGTCGGCGTCCTCCACGCGGATGACCCGATAGATTTCGAAGTCACGCGCCCGCGTTCGGTCGGCATGCAGCACCTGGCGCGTCCTGCGCGGATCAAGCTCGATGACGTTGCACTCACGCTCGAAGAGATTGATGATCGGCGTTGCGAAAAGTTCGAAATCGGCCGGGGTCAAGTCGGCAAG
This sequence comes from Mesorhizobium sp. M0491, assembly GCF_040321265.1. Taxonomy (NCBI): domain Bacteria; kingdom Pseudomonadati; phylum Pseudomonadota; class Alphaproteobacteria; order Hyphomicrobiales; family Phyllobacteriaceae; genus Mesorhizobium; species Mesorhizobium sp. M0491. The sequence continues at coordinate 147,018 of NZ_JAMYRE010000014.1, read as the reverse complement.
CTCGGGCACTGGACGCCTGAACATGAAGATGATCTCGAGCCCGGCGGCGCATCGGCGCACGACGGGCTGCAGTCCGGAAACCCGCGCATAGTGAAAGCGCTCGGGCATCATGAAATATTCGCGCAGCAGACGGTACCCCTCGAATGTCGGACGGGTCCGAGGCATCAGGGCTTCGTCGTCGCTGATGCCGATCATTTCGGGTTCCGGCAAGGGCGATACGGGGTTGGTCTTGCCTTCCGCGCGTGCGCCAACGGCCGAACAAGCGCCAAAAATCGCGTCGAGAATCAAGGGTGCCTTGGTGCGCCCGGAAAAATAGAGATCAAGCTTGTCGAGCGACAATTCGTCGAGCCTGCCTTTTCCGGTTCGGGCCAGCACGATGCGGAGCGCCGCCTCGCCGGCCACACCGCCGATCGGCCCTATGCCGGCCGCCGCCAGCGCGCTGCGATCTTGAAAATAGCTTACCGAAGTCACCGCTATCGGCCACAGCGTGACGTCCTGGGCGGTGGTGAAGGTGCAGCGCGTCGAAAGGCCGGGCTGCAGGCCGGAAACCAGCCGGGTGTTGCGCTTGACGACATGGCCGGCAACCATCGTCTGGACCTGCTGGCCGGGTTTCAGCACCACCATAGCCGTTGCCGGCGCCGGCGTGACCAGATCGGGATAGAGGACATCCAGCACGCTGCGTGAAAACCGCGAGCGCTCGGCATCGACTTTCAGCCGGGTGCGCGCCGCGAGAAAAGCGACGCCGTCAAGCAACCGCTCGACATACGGATCCGGACACGGCACCGTGTCGAGGGAGAGATTGCGCGCCACCGCCGGATGCAGGTCGGCAAATTCCGCCGCCAGCGCACGGATATGGGTCAGTTCCTCCTCGTAATATTCCACGAAGACCCGATCCATCTCAGGCCTCCCTAAATTCGGTCCGCGCCAAGCCGTTGTCGAGATTGATCGTGGTGCGCAGACGCATGCGTTCCGGCGTCGGCGTCATGATCAGCACCGCGTCAATCTCGATCTTCAAACCCACGCTCTTGTCGCCAAGCGTCACCGTGACCTTCGTCGTACTTTCCTTGAGGCGTGGCTCGAAGGTAGCAAGCACCGAGCGGATCTCGCGGGCGAGCGCCTCGCGATCAAAATCGCGGGAGGAACGGCCCGAAAAGGAGGGCACGCCGTAGTTGATCACGCTTCGGCGCACCTCCGGGAAATCGGCGAGCGACGGCGGGTTGTCCGCTGCCTGCTCGCTTTCGAGATCGGAAAGAAGCGGAACAGCCTCGAAACGCTCGGTGTTGAACAGGGCCTCGATATCGCGCCGCACGGCCTCCCGGAGCACGCGGGCCGACACGACCACGCCGCGGCTTTCCATCTCCACGCGATGCTGGATCTGAAAGGCCAGGCGGTGCAGGCGCCGCTTCTGATCGGCCGTCAGCTCCGCATCGGCATCGATGAGCCGCGCGCTGCCCGCAACCAGACCCTCCAGCCGGTCGGCGCCGAGTTCGTCCTGCAAGGCCTGGCGCAGCCCGTCTATCTCGGAGGTCATGCCCGGCAGGTCGTTTACGAGGCGGTCCCAGAGAGAGGGCTGGACCGCTTCGCGTTTTGCTCGCGAACCAGCGGTGACCTGCAGCTTGTCCGCGTCGGGCCGCCGGCCCTCACTTGCCGACATAGACATCCATTTCGATTTCGTCATTGCCGTCATAGACGAACTTGATCTTCTTGTAGGCGAAGCTGACCTCTTCCTCGATCAGGTCTTCCTCATCCTCCGCCTGCGACAGGTCGTATTCCATGATCGAGGCGTCGGTGAGGGTGACGACCAGGTAATCATTCGTCTCGCCATCGATGGTCCGGCGAGCCGAGAACACCACTTCGTCCAGCGCCTTGTTCTCGAACAGTGCTTTCTTCAGATAGGGCGAGGACTTGTCGTAGTGCTTGGTGAACTTGATCATTCCCAAGGAGACACGGCCGCGGCGCGAGAGCGAATTCGGATCGTATGGCGCGACTATCTTGTAATCGACCCCATGGATTTCGATTTCGTCCTCGTGGCCGTCACGAACGCTTGGGCCTTTGATATCCGGAACTTTTAGAAAGCCATCAATCTTCGTACCTGTGGGCATTGTCTTTCTCCACCGCTTTCAAAAAACCAAGATGGTGTTGCTGCAATTCAAGTCTTCACGGACGGTAGTTCCGAGACCAGTCGGAGCGAGGCATTGATGCCCTCGAGCTGGTAATGCGGACGCAAATAGAAGCGGGCGTTGTAATAGCCCGGCCGCCCCTCAACGCTGTCCACCTGAACCTCGGCCGCGGCAAGCGGGCGCTTGGCGCGCGCCTTGTCGTCGGCGAAGGCCGGGTTGGCCAGCACATATCGGTTGATCCATTCGGTCAGCCAGATCTGCATGTCGGAGCGCTCTTTGAACGAGCCGACCTTGTCGCGCGCAATGGCCTTGAGGTAATGCGCAAAGCGCGAGACCGGGAAGAGATAGGGCAGGTTGGCACTCAGCCGCTCATTGGACTGCGCGTCGGGGTCGACCAGCCGCCCCGCCCGCGTCTCGTCGTCCTGCAGTGAGTGTGCGCCGATGAAGGCCGCGAGATCGGTGTTCTTTCGATGCAGGATCGGCATCAGGCCGAGCTTGGCCAGTTCCGCTTCGCGCCGGTCGTCGATGGCGACTTCGGTCGGACATTTCATCGCGATCGATCCGTCATCGGTCGGGAAGCTGTGCACCGGCAGGTTAAGCACCGTGCCGCCATTCTCGACGCCGCGGATCTGCGTGCCCCAGCCATAGAGCTTGTGGCTGCGGTTTATGTTCACGCCCATAGGGAAGGCGGCGTTCATCCAGACATATTTGTTGTGATCGCCCTGCACCTCTTCCTCGAAGGTGAAGCCCTTCACCGGAACGGTATCCGTGCCGTATGGCAGCCGCGCCAGAACACGCGGCATGGTCAGGCCGATATAGCGAGCGTCCTCGCTCTCGCGCAACGACTGCCACGAGGCATAGGCCGGGTTGGAGACGATCTGCTGGAGATCTTGCGGGTTCGGCAATTCCTGCCAGCTGTCCATGCGGAACAGGCGCGGCGAGGCGGCTGCGATAAACGGCGTGTGTGCTGAAGCACAGATGCCGGAGATGTTACGCAACAAACCGACGTCGCGCGGGTGGTTCGAGAATTCGTAGGCGCCAATCACACAGCCGATCGGCTCGCCGCCAAGCATCGAATACTCGTCCGTATAGACTTTCTTGAAGATCGGGCTCTGATCCCACATCTGGCCTTCATAGTCTTCGAGCGTGTCGGCCAGTTGCTCCTTGGAGATGTTCATCACCCGGATCTTCAGCTTCTGATCCGTCTCGGTGTTGTTGATGAGATACCAGAGGCCGCGCCATGTGCCTTCCATCTCACGCACTTCGGGCGCGTGCAGGATCTCGTTGACCTGTGTCGTCAGCATCTTGTCGATGCCCGCGATCAGCGACTTGATCGACTTGATCGCATTGGAGGAGATGGTGGTGGTCTCGGAACGGGACTGCGCCGCGAGTGCGAGATTGCGCACGAGTTGCTGCAGTTTCTCGCTGTCGTCCTTCTTGACCTTGAAATCCTTCTCGAGAAGCCCGCTGAATTCTCCAAGATCTATGGCTTCCGCCTCGGCGGCGACGGCGGCGGTCTTTTGCTGTTCGGCCATGATTTACTCCCCAACCTTGTCGTCGTCGGCCAGCGCCTGGCTGGCGATCTTGCCAAGAAGTGGTTCGTTGTTCAGAAGTTGCGCGATGCGTTTTTCGGCGTCGACGCGGCCATCCATGAAGCCAAGCAGTTCCTCGAGTTGGCGGCGCATCTTGAGGATCTCGGCCAGTTGCGGCACCTGCTCGGCAACCTTGTCGGGAGCGAAATCGCCCATCTTGGTGAAGGTGAGATCGAGCGCCAGTTCCTCGTCGCGCTCCTGGCCTTCGGCTTGCGGCAGCGTGTTCTTCACCCGGGCTTTGACGCGCGGCCCAAGCGCTTCCATGAATCTGGGGAAGCGGTTCGCGTCGGTCTCGACGAAGGACCGGTCCAGCACCGATTTTGACGCTTCCTTGGTCTGCGAAGCGCCGGAAAGGTCGGCCATCACGGCCATGACGAAAGGCAATTCGATCGTGGTCGGACTACCGTAGGTTTCCACGTCGTAGGCGATCTGCACCCGCGGCGCGCGATTTCGTTCGATGACCTTCGCTTTGCTTTCGGCTGGCATGTGCTCTTACCTTTCATCCTTCTGAGCCGTCTTCTTGACATCGGGAACGCCGGCAAGGAGCCGGAATTCCTTCAGCCCAGACGGGGCGAGATCTTCCATCAGTTCAACGAAATCCATGTGCACCATGCGGCGCACACGCCGCGCCAGATGCGGTATCGGGCTCGAGGGTTCGGTGCGGTCATAAAAGGCGACGACCAGGTCGAGGCATTTGACCACGTCGTCGCGTGAGGAAATCCGGTCGGGAAGCCCCGTGCTGGTATCCGTGTAGCTTGCCGCACTTGCCATAGTCTCGGCTCCATGACCGTTTCGAGCAGGCGTTGCCGGTTCTGCCGCAGTGGGCGTCTTGGCCATGCCATTGGCCACCGCACCCGAGTTCCGTTCGAGGGTCGTCAGCAAACGCTGCAGAAACCGGTTTAAGTCCGGAACGGGAGCGCCGCCGCCCTCGAGGCGGGCGTTGAGGGCGGTTTCGACCTCGTCAAGGGCTGCGATCGCCGCCCGGACGTCGGCGGCCAGCGAGACCATCTCTGCACCGGCTTGATCAATCTGAGCCGCACAACCGGCGCGCACCCGGTTCAACAATTGTCCGTGCGCACTGACCAGTGCGGCCTTTTCCGCCGTGTTCAATCCCGAGGCGGCTTCCTGGAGCATGACACGGTCGTCGAGGGCGGCTTGTTCCAGGTCGCGTCCGCTGATCGGCCCGATCGAGCGTGGCGTAAAGAAAATCATCTGCCGCAGGTTCGCCAACAGCCCGTCCTGGCCATTCTGGAGATCGAGCAGTGCGTTGATCCGGCGCAAGGCGGCGTCGCGCGGCGAAGCGTTGGGCCGCAGGGCCGGATGCATGGTTTCCCAATGCTGATCGAAGGTCTGCGCAATGAGGGTCAGGCCTTGCGCCAGCCCGGCCAGTCCGTCTTCATTGGCCAGCGCGCGCGTGACAATGACGAGCAGGCGCAGGTCCCGGCCATGCGCGCGCAATTCCGCCGCCTTTGCCAGCACCGCGGACCAGTCGACTGGAATGGTGCTTTGCGAAGTGGGCTTGTTGTTGCCGTCGTGGACGACCTTGACCTCGGGCTCGGTCCGACGCTCCAGCTCATGAAAAGCCGGGTCGTTGCGCAAATCCTCCCCTGACGGATTTTCACCGTCGAGCGGAGTAAGCCAGAGTGCGACATCAATCACACCAACCCCCAGCGACCGGCCCTCAAACCGTACGTGACCCAACGTTATCACACCGTTGTACTTTACCACAATTCGACGACTGCTTAAAAATTAACAGAAGCTTAAATGCCGCCGCCTCTTGAGCGTGATTGCCGAACCCCGATTGTGAAATGCAATGCATGGAGGCCGGCAATTCCGTGGTTATTTGCGGCTGGTGGTGCGGGACTTTCCACAAACGCAAGGTAGCGGCTGAGCCGCGTATCGAGCCCCGTCCATCACGCGCTTTGTCAAGTGACGGCTTATGTGCCAGGTTATGGACTGGCAGATTGCAGGAGCACGTTCGATGGAACAGCGCCGGTCATCGCAGACCTTCAAACGCAAGGAACTGGTCGGCAAGCTCAATCCTGTTGGCCTGCGCGCCTTCAAGGCTGCAGCAGACACCGCCAAACTGCGCGGCAATCCTTACGTCGAACTCGTCCACTTCATCGAGCAACTGGTGCTTTCCGACCGCTCGGATATGCAAATGATAGTCGCCGATGCGGGGGTGGATGCGAGCCGGCTTACAGCCGATATGACCCGCGCGGTGGATAAGCTGCCTTATGGCGCAACGTCGATCGAGGAATTTTCCGACCATATCTTCCACGCCATCCAGGAAGCCTGGAACCTTGCAACGCTTGAGTTCGGCGTCGAGGAAGTCCGCAGCGCACATATTCTTCTTGCTTGCCTGAAGACGCCGGTGCTGGAAGGCCTGCTGTCGAAGATCAGCGGCGAGTTCGACAAGATCGACGTCGACGCGGTCATCGCGCGGTTTGCCGATGTGATGGAGGGCTCACTCGAAGCCGGCGCCTCGACTACGGTCTCCGCAGCGGAGGCACCGCGGCGGGCTTCGGGCGGGGATTCGGCGCTGGCGAAATATGCCACCGACCTGACCCAGCGCGCCCGCGACGGCAAGATCGACCCTGTTGTCGGCCGCGATCCGGAGATCAGGCAGATCGTCGATATCCTGATGCGACGGCGGCAAAACAATCCGATCCTGACCGGCGAGGCTGGAGTCGGCAAGACCGCGGTCGTTGAAGGTTTTGCTTTGCGCATCGCCCAGGACGATGTGCCGCTCCCACTGCAAGGCGTCAGTGTACGCATGCTTGATGTCGGATTGATGCAGGCGGGAGCAAGCGTAAAGGGTGAGTTCGAAAAACGACTGAAAGCTGTCATTGATGAGGTGCAGTCGTCCGAGACCCCCGTCATCCTCTTCATCGATGAGGCCCACACCTTGATCGGCGCCGGCGGCGCTGCTGGAACCGGCGACGCGGCCAATCTCCTGAAGCCCGCGCTGGCGCGCGGCGAACTTCGCACCATCGCGGCAACGACCTGGGCCGAATACAAGCAGCACATCGAGAAGGACCCGGCGCTGACCCGCCGTTTCCAAGTGGTCAAGATCGAAGAGCCGTCGGAGGCGGTGGCCGTTCTGATGTTACGCGGTGTGGCTGGCGTCCTGGAGCAGCACCACAAGGTGCAGATACTCGATGAGGCGATCGAAGCGGCGGTCGGCCTGTCACATCGCTATATCCCGGCACGGCAACTGCCTGATAAGGCCGTGAGCCTTCTCGACACCGCCTGCGCCCGTGTCGCCATATCGCAGCACGCCACGCCGGCCGAGGTCGAGGACATCATGCGCCGCCGCCAGGCGCTGGAGGTCGAGCGCGGCATCATCGGCCGCGAGGCCGCGATCGGCATCGAGGTCGCCGACCGGCAGGCGCGCGTCGAGACCGGGCTTTCCGAAACCAAGGTCACCCTGGCCGTAGCGCAGCAGCGCTGGGATCGTGAAAAGACACTTGTCGCCGAGATCCTCGAATTACGCGCCAAGCTGCGCGGCGAAGGAGTCCCGCTCGATGCGGCGGCTGCCGCTGAAACGGCAGCGGCGGACGCAGAAAGGACCAAGGTGCCCAAGACTGAGCCGCCCAAGGCTGAAACGGCGAAGGCGGAAACCACGAATACCAAAACAGCTAAAGCCAAGGCCGCCAATACCGATGCGGAGACACCGGACGCTGCCGACCCACCTGATCCTGCCGCCGATCTCGCCCGGTTGCGAGAGCTGATGGCCGAGCTGGCCGAGGCACAAGGCGAAACACCGTTGATCCTGCCATCGGTAGACCGCAACGCAGTGGCCGCCGTGGTCCAGGACTGGACCGGCATCCCGACCGGACGGATGCTGTCCAGCCAGACCGAAAAGGCGCTCAAGCTCGCCACCACGCTTTCGGAGCGGGTCGTCGGCCAAGGTCACGCCATGGAGATGATCGCCAAACGCGTGCAGACCAGCCGCGCCGGGCTTGGCGCGCCGGAAAAGCCGGTGGGCGTCTTCCTGCTCTGCGGCCCCTCGGGCGTCGGCAAGACCGAAACCGCATTGGCGCTCGCCGAAACGCTCTATGGCGGGGAGCAGAACCTGATCTCGATCAACATGTCCGAGTTCCAGGAGGCGCATACGGTCTCGACGCTCAAAGGCGCGCCGCCCGGTTATGTTGGCTACGGAAAGGGCGGCATCCTGACCGAAGCGGTGCGCAGAAAACCCTATTCGGTGATCCTGCTCGACGAGGTCGAGAAGGCGCATCCGGATGTGCACGAAATCTTCTTCCAGGTTTTCGACAAGGGGATGATGGACGACAGCGAGGGCCGGCGGATCGACTTCAAGAACACGCTGATCCTGCTCACCTCGAATGTCGGCTCGGAAGTCATCATGGACCGCACCAGGAACGGCACGCTGCGGGCCGGGCTCGATGATCTGGACACCGCCTTGCGCGGCCCGTTGCTGAAGGTCTTCCCGGCGGCCTTTCTCGGCCGGGTGGTGACCATTCCTTACTATCCGCTCTCGGATTCGATGATCGAAGCGATCACCCGTCATCAGTTCGCCAAGATTGCTCGCCGGCTGCGTGCAACCAACGATGCGGAATTGGTGATCGGCGACGGTGTCATGGATCTGGTCAAGGCCCGCTGCACCGAGATCGAATCCGGCGGGCGGATGATCGATGCCATCCTGAGCAACACGCTGCTGCCGGAACTGAGCCGCGGCGTGCTGAACCGCTCGCTCGAGGGCGAAAGGATGACAAGGGTAACCGTCGGCGCCTCCAAGGAGGGCTTCACCTATTCCTTCGAGTAAGGAAAGTTGATGACGGTTTGCTTCGGCTTCTTCGTGCATAGGCAAGCTGAGCCGACTAGCCTGGGAGCGGCCGGTGGCGGTGAATTCGTATGACGCAATCGGTTAGAAGAATGACGGTATTCTTTTACCTGCCACGACACCGGATCTGCGAGTGGCTTTAGTCAAACACGCTGCGGCCGCTGTGGGCGAAGGCATCCAAGGGTCGCGGAGAAGGTGCTACAGATTGTGATACCTATTGTGATACAAATCGGACGTTGGAGCAGAAAAAACATAATAAAAACAATAGCTTGATCCGGGGATAGGTCCCAGCCAAGGGTACCATAAATAGTCAGGTCATTTCAAAGACTTAAAGATTTCTGGCTTAGCCAAGCTGGCTTGAGTGTCAGTGCATTCTGTGGACGTGTACCATAGGGAGCTCGTCGAGCTATGCCTATGACGGTCGAACCTGCGACGTCGGCCGTCGTTTCGCTTGAGATCTTTGCGCAGCCAAAAATGCCGGCGTCCACAGGAGGCTAACGCTTGCGGAAACCGCAGGCCTGAGGCCGAGCGGCTATAGCCGGCAGGCCAAGTACCTTCTCGCCGGGAGCGGAATTGCTGGCCCGGTGGTGAGCGGATCTGGTTCTGACGCAAAAGCTGCGTTGCCCGCGGCCGGTGCCCCAATCCCTTTCTTGGCCAAGACGGATACTCCAGCGTTCAGCGGGCGTTGCGGCTCCATGCATACCGCCTCGTTTTCAGCAGCCCTGCATGAGGCGATCTCGAATCATCTCTGCAATCGGGATCGCCGAGGAGGCGGCGGGTGAAGGGGCGTTGCAGACGTGCAGCATGCGGTCCGTTTATGCGAACAGGAAATCATGGATGAGGGCACTGTCTTTGCGCACGGCTTGCGCGCGGATGCCTGCTTCGTGCGGGAGCAGGTCGGCGAGGCCGAGGCTCGGACAGTATTTCCGGCCAACAGCATCAGGCTGCAGCCGGGATATGTCTCAACCAGCCGCATGGCCGTCGCCAGGTCGACGATGCCGCCGCCGATAACGCAATAGTGGGGCACGCTTGCACAGTCGCCAGCCTTTGGCCGGCAGTTTCAAAACTCATTGTCCAGAGGGACTTCCAGACCCGCGATCTGTCGCCGTCCTTGTCGGCAAGCAGTAGCTGACGATCAATCTCCTCGCGTGGTATCGACATTTCACGGCGGCCAGATATCGCTGCCCAGATCTCGCTGCCAGCGTGGACCGGATGTCGCCGCAGCATACCAAGAAGGACGGTGCTCTTTGACAATCTTCCCCTTCACCGAAGCCACCTCGATCCAGTTCCAGCAGCCCCTGCCGAAGACTTCGGACGTCGTGATCATCGGCGGCGGGGTCATTGGCGTGAGCACGGCACTGTTCCTGGCGCGACGGAACGTCTCGGTGACGCTGCTGGAAAAGGGCCGCATCGCCGCCGAGCAATCCTCGCGCAATTGGGGCTGGATCCGGCAACAGGGCCGCGATGCCGACGAACTGCCGATCGTCATCGAAGCGCAGCGCCTCTGGCGGCAACTGGCGCAGGAATGTGGCGAGGACATAGGACTGAAGCAGACGGGCGTTACCTATCTTGCGCGGACAGACAAGGAGATGGCCGGTTTCGCGAAGTTTCTCGAGATTGCCCAGGCTCATGGCGTCGACACGCGTCTCCTCGACCAAGGTGAGTTGGCAAGCCTGATCCCGGCCATGTCGCGACCGTTCAAAGGCGCAATGATCACCCCATCGGACATGCGGGCGGAACCTTGGGTCGCGGTGCCCGCGCTTGCTCGCCTGGCGGCCCGCGAAGGTGTGACGATCATCGAGAATTGCGCGGCACGTATGCTCGACATCTCCGCGGGACGCATCAGTGGCGTCTGGACCGAGAAAGGGCGCATCGCGACCTCGAGCGTCGTCGTCGCCAGCGGCGCGTGGACGTCGCTCTTTCTGCGCGCCCACGGCATCTCGATTCCGCAGCTCAGCGTCAGGGCGACCGTCGCCGCGACAGCACCGATGCCGGAGATCTACGCCGGTGCCGCCGCGGATGAACGCATCGCTTTCCGGCGCAGGCAGGATGGCGGGTATACGCTCGCATCGGGAGGCAGCAGCCAACTCTACATAGGGCCGGACGCATTTCGCCATGCGGGCAAATATTTCAGCGCCCTGATGGCCAATCCCTTCGGCACGCGCTACCTGCCGGCCGCGCCGCGAGGATACCCGGATGGCTGGTCGACGCCGCGCAGATGGAACGCGGATGAAGAAAGCCCTTTCGAACGGATGCGGGTCCTCAATCCCGCTCCCGAGACGTCGGCGCTCCGCGCCATCGACCGCGGGTTCAGGGAGCTTTTCCCTCAGTTCACGACTGTACCGCTCAAGGCGAGCTGGGCGGGCATGATCGATGCGATGCCTGATGTCGTGCCCATCGTCGATCGCGCCGCTGCGATCCCGGGTCTCGTTATAGCGACCGGGATGAGCGGCCACGGCTTCGGCATCGGACCCGGCATCGGCCGTGTGTTGTCCGACCTCGTCCAAGGCAACGAGACTGGGCACAACCTCTACAGGTTCCGTCAATCCCGTTTCAGCGACGGCAGTCCGATCCGATTGGGGCCATCGTTGTAAGCGTTCCTGCCGCCCGCCAGCCCATCCGCTCTGGCCTTGAAGGACCGGACGAGGATCTCAGGTGCCGCATGCCCGGGCGTAGGCCTCGATGCTCCGCCGGACGTGACCGATCGCGATCTCCTCGACGTCGCAGGCGCGGTCAGCCCATGTGACTGCAGAAGGCAGGTGCTGGAGAAACAGCATCACCGGCACCTTGCGGCCGTTCAACGTATCGAAGAGACGGTTGCAGGCGGCACGGGCTTGCGGGATCGCCCAATAATATCGGATGCGATCGGAATAGGAGTAGTGGCGCAGCGTCCGCTTGTCGGCATCGCTTCCATGATAGTGGCTTGCCCAATTCTTGGGGGTGCCTTGCATCAGCTCTTCCATTGCGTGGTAAAGCGGCCGCTCGCCATAGTCAGGCACCAGGTCGGAAGCGATCAGGTCGAGCGAGTACAGCGCCTCGCGCAGCTTGAAGGTCAGCTCGGGTCCGACCTTGAGGACGGCGAAGCCGTCCTCGACGAGTTCACGCAACGGCCTCTCACCCTGATAGTCCGTCGAATGGGCTTCGAAAATGAGCGACGGCAATCTGTCGAGGGTTGCCGCCAGGTCGCGGGCCTTTGCCCGATCGTAGAAAATCACATTCTGGTTGCCGAACTCCACGCCCGGCTGCACCACAAGCCCGATGACGCGGGAAAATGCGCTTTCAAGCCCGGCGGTTTGGAATGCCTGGGCGTGAATGGCATGTGTCTGGCTAGCCGCCTCCGGACTGGTCGGGGTGATCGCATCCAAAGCGTGATCGGCGCCACCGGGCGGCGGCACCTCCGTCCCGATGATGTAGACCGGGCTTGCCCCGCCGCTTTGCGCTGCCGCCTGCTCCGCGACGCCCGCCAGCCTGGCCGCGCGCCCGGCCACCGTGTGGTCGTCTAGCGTCGCCGGTTCACCCGCGCAGCCCATCGAAGCATCGAGGTGGATCTTGCGGAAGCCGGCGCGGACATAGGCATCGACCATCGTCCCGGCCTGCGCCATCGCCTCCTCGGCGGGCCGGTCTTTCCAGGGATTAGGACCGAGATGATCCCCGCCAAGCACGATCAGCTCTTCCGGGCACCGCTCGGCTGCCGCGAGCGCTTCCACCATCGCCGCGAAATCGGCCGGCGTCATGCCCTTATAACCGCCCAGATGATTGACCTGATTGCACGTCGCCTCGATCAGCACGGTGGTGCCGGTTTCCCGGCCGTGGCGCAGTGCGGCTTTAAGCACCAGCGGGTGCGCCGAGCACACCGAGGTCACCCCGATTTTCTTCCCGTCCCTGTGCAGGGCCGGCAAATCTTCGATCGCCACACGCATCAATTTCTTCTCGCCGTTCTTGCCATGAAATCTTCCAGCTCGGCCGGCGTGCCGGCTCCCTCCATGGGACCGTGGCGTGTGACGTTGCGCGCCCCTGCCGCGTTGGCGAATTCGAGCGCCGTCTGCAGCGCCATGCCCAGCCGCCGGCATGCGACATAGGCTCCCCCGAAACAGTCGCCGGCCCCGGTGGGGTCCGTTTCCTCGACGATCAGGCCGGGGCAATCGGCGCGGGCTCCGGTGCTTTGACGGGCTGACGCGCCATGTTCGCCGCGCTTCACGGCGATCTCCTTGACCCCTCGTCTGAACAGCGCCTCGATCGCGCGTTCCTCGCCGTCCGTGCCGGCGGCCAGGAACAATTCATTGCCCGACGGCAGCAGCAGGTCCGCTTCGTCCACCAGACCGGCGAATTTCTCCTCGGTCTGGCCGTGCGCCAGCAATTCCTTGCGCAGGTTCGGATCGAGCGACATCGTGCCGCCGCGTGCCTTGATCAGCGGGATCGCGCGTTCGGTGATCGCCCAGGCTGCGGGACTTGCGAACACCGTTCCCATGACATGGATATGCCCGCAACGCGCGATCAGCGCCTCGACCTGCGGGGTCCATTCCAATCGAGCGGCGGCGGATTTGGCGATGTTGTAGACGAAATCGCGGCTTCCGTCCGTGCGGTAGCGAACAAAGGCGCTGCCCGTCGGATAATCCGGGGAAACAGCGATGGCGGAAGTGTCTACGCCGTCCCGCTTCAGGCGCTCCACGTTGACGACGCCGAAATCGTCGTCGCCGACCACGCCCACCATTGCGGCCGCTCCGCCCATACGTGCGCATTGATCGATGAAGATGGCGGGCGCGCCGCTCGGAAAGGGGCCAATGAGGTCGATAGGTTCCCGGAAGCCGGTGCCTGTCTGCCTCGCGACGATCTCTACCAGGATTTCTCCAATCGTCACGGTTGGCCCGAGCGAGTCCGCTGCAAGTGTTTGGGGGAGGTCGTTCATCAAGCGTCCATCCTGGTGTGGTGTCGTTTGCGGTTTCACGACGCCGAGGCGCAAGGGGGATTCCTACCGGTCGATGTGAATCGATCAGTTGCCATCACGCTACGATCCTGAATGCATGGTCAAGCGCACACCTGGAAGGTAACGACGCGCAAATCCTCAGCCTGGAAACAGATCCAGGATCGACGACAGACGGTTGGTGCTGAGATCGACGTCGCCGAGCAGGCCGCCGCTGGGGAGATAGCCAACCACGAACAGACCGGCGGCTCGTGCTGCCTTAGTGCCGGTGCGGCTGTCTTCCACGGCCACCACCGACCCTGGAGCTACGGCGAGCTGCCGGCAGGCCTCGCGATAGGGCGTGGGGTCGGGCTTGCCGGCCGACACGTCGTCGAGGCTGATTGTGAGACTCATATGATCGAGCACGCCGAGCGCATCGAGATTGGCATTGACGACTTGCCGGCCGGAATTCGAGACGCAGACCTGCGGGACGCCGCGGTCAGCCAGGGTTCGAATCGTCTCGACCGCCTCGGGGATTGGGACGGCGTTCGCCCGGTTCGCGACGTAGTGGGCATTGATAGCGGCGAGCCACTCCGCCTGGTCGAGCCCGACTGGGAGACGCGGACGCAGCATTGTCCAGACGTCGCCCATATGGATGCCGCGAAAGGCTTGGTCGGGCAGGTCGTCAAGATCGACGTTCCAGTTGCGGCAGCCGGCGAGGAGGGATTGATGATGCAACGGCTCGCTGTCGATCAGCGTTCCGTCGATGTCCCAGGCGACGGCGCGATACATCACGATGACGATCCCGCTCTGGTCGCGCCAGGAGCCGACAGGCGCGCATAAAGATCGCGATAGCGGCGATAGCCGTCGCGGTAGATGTCAGCCTTGCGCGGGTCGGGATCGAGCCGGTCGGCGAAGCTGACGAAACCGGAAACGCCCGACCAGTCGTCGGTTAGGCCGACGCCGATCGCCGCCGTCCAGGCAGCGCCGATGCAAGAGCCGGGGTGCCCGGTCAGGCGTTGGACCGGCTTTTGCAGGACATCCGCGACAATCTGCATCCAGACCTTGCTGCTTGAGCCGCCGTCGGAGGCGAGATAGCGCTCGGTCCGGTGGCCCATGTCGTTGAGCACCTCGACATGATGCGCGATGGCAAAGGCATAGGCCTCGAGCAAAGCGCGCCAGACATGGCCGATATCGTGCGACAGCGTCAGCCCATCGATCACGCCACGGGCCGCTGGATCATGGATCGGCGTCTTCTCGCCGAGGAAATAGGGCAGGATGATGAGGCCATCGGCACCGGCGGGACGCTCTGCCGCCAGCGCATCGAGCCGCTGGTGTACCGAAATACCCTCGGCCTGTGCCGCGACCATCTCGCCGCCGGCGAAATTGCGTACGAACCAGTTGAGGCCCGAGCCGCCGGTCGACATGCAGCCATTGGGCATGAACAGGCCCGGCACCAGATGGTAATCGAGATACATGCGCGGATCTGGCTTGATCTGATCGGTGGCGATCAGGATATCGACCGAGCCGCCGAATTTCAGGAGGACATCGCCTGCTTTGGCAACTCCGGCGCCGAGCGCGGAAGCGATCATGTCGGCCGCACCACCGACGACAGGTGTTCCCGCCATCAGGCCGGTCTCATCCGCGGCCTTTGCCGAGACGGAACCGAGGATCTCATGCGAGGCGATCTTTCGTGGCACGGCCGAGCGCGGTATGTGAGCGAGCGCCACCAGATCGTCGTCGATCCGGTGCGTCGAAACATCGACGAAGCCTGCCTCCAGCGCCCAGTTCTGCTCGACCGCACGTTCGCCGGTGAGGCGCCAGTTGATATAGTCATAGGAGCCGAAAACGGTGGCGATGCGGCTGAACACCTCCGGCTCGTGACGCTCTATCCAGCGCAGCTTTGCGGTGACGAGCTGTTGGTTGATGCCGTTGCCGGCCTTGGCGATGAAAGCCGCCTCATCGCATTCGGTCCGCAGTTCGGCCACTTCGGCGCCACAGCGGCCGTCGCTCTGCTGAATGCTTGGCCGCAGCACTTCGCCCTGGTCGTCCAGGAGAACGACCGCCGGCAGCATGCCGGTGGTGCCGACCGCCACGATCTCCTCGGCCTTGATGCCGCTGGTCCTGAGCAACTCCTGCACGATGTCGCGGACATTGATCCACCATTGCGTGGGATCTTCCTCGGCCCAGCCCGCATGCTCGGAATGCAGCGTGACGGGGCGCGAGGCGAGGCCCAGCACCTGATCGGGAAGCCGGATCAGAATGCCGATCGTCGAGGTGGTGCCGATATCGAGACCGAGAACGAACGCCATGTCGAATCCATTGAAATGCCGGGAAGGGCAGGCGGGCGAACCTGTCTGCCTCGTTGTGTCCCACTGCTCGATACCAGTCGATCATTCCGGACGCCGGCCCGCAACGATCGATATGATCACCGCGAGCCGGCGGTGGCCGGCATCGCCGTGGAAGCCGTCCTCAGCGCAAGGTGGCGACAACGTCCATGAAGCGCTTGACCCGATCGCCGTCGACGGCGTTCCAGGTATTGCCATCGATCTTGAAATGGGTGCCGATCACGACGCCGCTCGCCAGCGAAAGGACATCGCGGACATTGTCGATGTTCACGCCGGTGTTGGCGAAGACCGGCACGTCCTTGATCGTCTCGCAGACGCTGCGCAGGTGGGACTGGTCGGCCGGCTGGCCAGTGATCGGACCGGAAACGAGGATGGCGTCGGCCATCGACGAGAACACCGCGCTCTTGGCGCGCAATTCAATAGGACGCTGGTCGAGCGAGTGTGCGAACTCTGCATTGATGTTGAAGAGAAGCTTCATGTCGTCGCGGCCAAGATTGTGCCGCAGGCGCGAGGCGGCGGCGCAATCGGGCTCCCACAAGCCCATGTCGGAAGCGAACAGGCCGGTGAAGATCTCGCGCACGAAACGGGCTCCGGTGGCAGCCCCGATCGCGACGCTGGCGGTCGGATCCCAGAGATAATTGACGCCAAACGGCACTTTCAGTTCGGGCTTCACCGCCTGGACGATCGCAGTCATGGCGGCAATGCCTTCCGGCGGCGCCTTGAAGACATAGGGGCGGTCGTTCTCGTTGCCGAACATGATGGCATCGACGCCGCCGCTCTGCAGCTTGCGGATGTCGGAGAGTACGCCATCGATCAGCTTGTCGAGGCCGCCATCGGCATCATAGAGGGGCGTTCCCGGCAGGGCACCGATGTGGGCCATCGAGATGACAGCCTTCTTCTTGTCGCCGAAAAATTCAAATACCATCGAGTCGTCTCCTTGGGGATAAAGTGAGAATGTTGCGCCTCAGTCGCGCGTCAGTGGCGGCGCGATGCGCAGGTCGACCTTGGCCGCGGCGAGCGCCGCGGCGATCTTGGCCGGCGGCTCGGCATCGGTGATGAGGATATCGATGTCCGATAGTGGCGCTATCCGCACCAGCGACATGCGCAGGAATTTGGCGGAATCGCAGAGCACGATCTTGGTGCCTGAGCGTCTCAGATAGGCGCGCTTCATATCGGTATCATCGAAGGAATAGTCGAAAAGGCCGTCCGCCGTGATGCCGGAGACGCCGATCACGGCGACGTCGAACCACAGCGCCTCGAACTGGGCGATAGCCGCGGGTCCGCCGGTCGACATCTCGTCGGCTCGTACGCGGCCGCCGGCAACATAGACTTCGGGCATACCGCCGTTCAGCGCCGCCGCGATCCTGAGGCTGTTGGTGAACACCTTGGCGTGCGGAAGGTCCTTGAGGTGCTCGGCCATCAGATAGGTGGTGGTGCCGACATCCAATGCGATCGTGCGGTATCCCGAAACCAAGGCGGCCGCGGCGGCGGCAATCGCGGCCTTCGGGTCACGGCGCTGGCGCAAGCGCGAATCGAAACTCGGCTCCTCACTGTCCATGGCGACCAGCGGCGGGTTATCGGCCTCGATCGCGCCGCCATGGATTCGCACCAGCCTGCCCTCGCGTTCCAGTTCGACGAGATCGCGGCGGATCGTCATGTCGGAAACGGCGAGTTCGGCCGCTGCCGCGGCGACGGTGAGCGACCCCGTCCGGCGCAGGAAAGCGAGGATGCGGGCTTGTCGATCGTGCGCGAGAAGGCGCTGACGATCGGCATCGCGCGGTGCGCCATGCGTGGATGTCTCAGGAGCGGCGGTGTCGTCTGCCATCGATGTATCCGGTGGGTAAGCCGCTGACGAAGCGGTCTGCAGTTTTGACTCTATCGCATGATCAAACATTTTCAAACAAAAATATGTTTGCAGTGTTCGAATTTATGGTATGCATCTCCATATCAACAGAACGCATTCCGTCACCAAGCAGAGAGAATACGACCATGCCGGCTGTCTCCGTCATTCCTCCAGTGCTTGCCGAACTCGCGGGCAAGCGTGCCTTCGTGACGGGCGGCGGCGCGGGGATCGGTCGCGCGATCGCGACCGCCCTGACGCGGCAGGGCGTCGCCGTGGCGATCGGTGATCTGGATCCCGACGCGGCACGCAAGGCGGCTGAGGAAATTGGCGGCGATGCCGCCGCCGTCACGGTCGATGTTCGCCGCCGCGATTCCGTCGAGACGGCCTTTGCCACTGTGCTGGAAGCGCTAGGCGGCTGCGACATCCTGATCGCCAATGCCGGCGTGTCCACCATGCAGCATGCGCTGGACCTGACCGACGAGGAGTGGGACTTCAACTTCTCCGTCAATGCACGTGGTGTATTCCTGGCAAATCAGATCGCTGGACGGCATTTTGTCAAGCAGGGCACGGGCTGTATCGTCAACACCGCCTCGCTTGCGGCGAAGATCGGTGCGCCGCTCCTAGCGCATTATTCGGCGTCCAAGTTCGCCGTGCTCGGCTGGACGCAGGCCTTTGCCCGCGAGCTCGCGCCCAAAGGGATACGCGTCAATGCCGTCTGCCCGGGGTTCGTCAAGACCGGCATGCAATCGCGAGAAGTCGAGTGGGAGGCGCATCTGCGGCAAGTCACGCCCGAACGGGTGGTCGCCGACTATATCGCGCAGACGCCGCTCGGCCGGCTCGAGCTGCCGGAGGATGTCGCCGACGTCGTCGTCTTCCTCTGTTCGGATCAAGCCCGCTTCATGACTGGCCAGGGGGTCAACGTGACCGGCGGCGTCTACATGACCTGACGGCTTTTGGCGGCTGTAACCGGATCCTGATGCTGGCACGCGCCATCCAAAAAAAGTGAACACATATGATCAGAAGGCAGGCTTTCAATGTTATATTTTGTTCTCTAAGATGACCGTTCGCTCGACTCCGGCCTTCGGCGTTCAGCCGGGTCAGACGGGTTCATGAGGAAAGTCTATGGCGTCTATCGAGCTCGATCGCGTTTCCAAGCTCTACGGCAATGGCAATTACGGGGTGCATGAGGTCGATCTCACCATTCCTGACGGTGAATTCGTGATCTTTCTCGGCCCGTCGGGATGCGGCAAGTCGACGACGCTGCGGATGATTGCCGGCCTGGAGAGTATCTCTTCCGGCGATCTCCGCATCGGTGGCAAGAGCGTCGCCAATGTCGCGCCGCGCGACCGCAACGTCGCGGTGGTTTTCCAGAGCTACGCGCTCTATCCGCATATGTCGGTGCGGCAGAATATGGCCTTCGGGCTGAAGATGCGCGGCACCGACGCAGCGGTCATCGATGCCAAGATTGCGGACGCCGCTAACCTGCTCGGGCTGCAGAATCTTCTCGGCCGCAAGCCGGCAGCGCTTTCGGGCGGCCAGCGGCAGCGTGTCGCGCTCGGTCGGGCGATCGTTCGCGAACCGGCGGCCTTCCTGCTTGACGAGCCGCTGTCCAACCTCGATGCGCAGCTGCGTGCAGAGATGCGGCTCGAACTCGTCAAGCTGCACCGGCGCCTTGGCCGCACCATCGTCCATGTCACGCATGACCAGGTCGAGGCCATGACCATGGGCGATCGCATATGCATCATGCGCGATGGTCGCCTGGTCCAGGCCGGCCGGCCGCTTGAAGTCTATGCCGACCCGGTCAACACCTTCGTCGCGCGCTTCCTGGCGACGCCGCCGATGAACCTCATTCCGGCCACGCTTCAGCCCGCACCTGGCGAAGGGCTCTCCGTCGTGACCGACAGTGGTGCCGTGCTTACCGTCCCCGCCCGCCACCGCAACGCCTATGGCGAGCGTGTCGGGCGCCGCGTCATTCTGGGCGTTCGAGCCGAAGATTTCCACGAACGCGCCGACAAGCCGGACTGGCAGAAGATTGCCGTACGGGTCGTGGCCGTCGAGGCTCTCGGCGCCGAGAACGTCCTGATCGGCCAGATCGCGGGTCAGGCCACCGGCAAGGATCATGCCCACCCCGCCGGAGACGACAAGCCGTTGGAGATCGCCGCCCGCCTGAGCCGTTATTTCACGGCGCCCGTCGGCTCGATCGTCGAGCTCTACATCGACCCGCTGCCAATGCACCTGTTTGATCCCGAGACCGAACTGGGCATCGCGCGGCCGAGCCTCATGGGGGCCACTCGATGATGGACAGAAACGAACGGCCTGCCTTTCGCCGCCGCTTCGGCCTGCATTTCGGGCTGATTGTCGTTTGCGCCATCGTGCTGCTGCCGCCGCTCTGGGTGCTGCGGACGAGCTTCGTGCCCGAGCAGCTATCCTACAGCAACGAGCTGATGCCGGCCTTTACGACGGACAATTATTCGGCGCTGCTGTCAGGTCGCTTCGGTCAGTCCTACCTCAACAGCCTGATCGTCGCGCTCGGCTCGGTTCTGCTCGCTTTGCCTTTCGCCGCCACCACCGGCTATGCCTTCGCCCGCTTCCGTACGGGCGGTCGTTGGGCGCGCTTTGCCGTTCTGGCGACGCAAATGCTGCCGCCCGTGGCGCTGGTGCTGCCGACCTTCACGCTGTTCCGAAGCCTGGAGCTCAGCAATTCGCTGACCGGGCTGATCATCGTTTATGCCGCGCTCAACCTGCCTTTCCTGACCTGGATCCTGATGGGCTTCTTCGAAGGCATTCCAGTCGATCTGGAGTGGGCGGCGATGACCGACGGCGCGACCGCCTGGGGCGCCTTCTGGCGCATTGTGCTGCCGGTGTCGATGCCCGGTATCGCGGCCGCCGGCGTGCTCGGTTTCATCCTGGCGTGGAATGAGTTTTTGTTTGCCCTGGTTTTGAGCGGGCCGAAGACGGCGACCATACCGGTTGCGCTCGCCGCGTTGCAGACCTCGAACGGCGTCCAGATCGCCAAGGTTTCTGCCGGCGTCGTGCTTGCCATCCTGCCGCTGGTCGTGGCTTCCCGCTTCATCCAGCGTTTCATCGTCCAGGGCTTGACGTTCGGCAGCGTGAAATAGGCCGGCCGCTCCGAGAGCCGACATGGCTCGCTAGCCGGTTAGGAAATCGTGGCGGGATCACCGCCGCGTCCAGAGGGAAAGAGGAGTAGAGAGTTATGACTTGGAACAAGCAGACCTTGATCAAAATGCTGATGACGGCCGTGAGCGGGGCAGCTGTTGTCAGCGCATCGCTTCCGGCCAGGGCGGCTGAGCCCATCACCTTGCACGCCTTGATGGAGGACGTGCCGGAAACCAAGATCATCGAAGCGCTGTTGCCCGAATTCGAGAAGCAGACCGGCATCAAGGTCGAGTTCGAGAAGATCGGCTATCCCGACATGCACGACAAGCTGGTGTCCCAGCTGACCGCGCCGCAGAGCTACTACAATGTGCTCGAGGTCGACTTCCTGTGGGCCGGCGAATTTCCGGCCGCCGGCTGGCTCGCCGATCTGAAACCCTTCGTCGAGAAATCCAAATACGATCTGAGCCCCTTCATTCCCTCGACGCTTGACCTGCTCGGCCGGACCAAGGACCAGCTGTTCCTGGTGCCCATGTACAACTACTCGATGGGCCTCCTCTACCGGACGGACCTGATCGGCGACGAGAAGCTCAAGGCCGCCTACAAGACGGCAACCGGCAAGGAGCTCGCTTTGCCGACGACGCTCGAAGACTATGTGACGATTTCCAAATTCATGAAGGCCAATGCCGGCGTCGCCGGAGCCGCGATGCAGGGCCAGCGCGGCGATCCCAACAGCATGGAATTCTCCAATTACCTGTTCTCCGCCGG
This sequence comes from Mesorhizobium sp. M0491, assembly GCF_040321265.1. Taxonomy (NCBI): domain Bacteria; kingdom Pseudomonadati; phylum Pseudomonadota; class Alphaproteobacteria; order Hyphomicrobiales; family Phyllobacteriaceae; genus Mesorhizobium; species Mesorhizobium sp. M0491. Next base: position 125,526 of record NZ_JAMYRE010000014.1, on the reverse strand, counting down.
CGGCAGCTATCTCAATGCCGACGGCAAGGCGAGCCTCGACACGGCAGAGGCCAAGAAGGCGCTCGATCTCTATGTCGACAACATCCAGCACGGCGCCCAGCAGGGTGCCGTGTCGGCGACGCTCGATGACACCATGCGCCTGATGTGCAGCGGTTCGGCCTTCAGCATGGTCACCTATTGGTGGATGCTGCCGCAGATGGACGATGCCGTGAAGTGTCCGACGGTCGCCGGCAAGGTCGGCCTGTCGGTGATGCCGGGTGGCCATGGCGAAAGCGGCGGTTGGGGCTGGGGCATTCCCAAGAACACGTCGCCGGAAGAGCAGGAAGCCGCCTGGACCTTCATCCAGTGGGTGCAGAGCAAGGATGTTTCGGTGAAGCGCGCGCTCGAGGGCCACGCGCCCGTGCGCAGCGACGTCTATGCCGATGCGGCGGTGCTGGCGAAATATCCCTTCTACAAGACCGCCGAGGATGTGGTGGCGACCGGCAAGTCGTTCCCGATCTTCACCTATTCGGCGCAATACGAGGATCTGCTCGGTACCCAGCTCTCGCTGGCGGCTGGCGGCCAGGCGACATCGGACGCAGCGCTGAAGGCGGCTTCCGACGGCCTGCAGGGGCTCCTCGATAAATAGCGGTCCGGCTCGGCAAGGAGATCCGGCGCGGCGGTGTCAGCCGCGCCGGATCTTGTCCAGACCCCGGATCCTGACGAGATCAGCAACGCCACCCCGACCAAGGCTCGGCTACGATGCACAATGCGATCAAAAAAGGATGGGCTGCCCGTGGCCGCGAGTGGCGGACCGGCTGGGCCTTTGCCTTGCCCGGCCTGCTGCTGCTGGCGATCGTGATGGGCTTTCCGCTGGCCTATGCCTGCATCCTCTCGATCTCCTCGATGACCTTGATCAAGCCGCAGCTTCTGCCGCTTGTCGGGTTCAAGAATTTCGCCTCGATGATCGGCGATGAGCTGTTCTGGAACGCGCTCTGGCTCACCGTGCGCTATTCGGCGGTGACGGTTGTCGGCGAATTCGTGATCGGGCTCGGTATTGCCCTGATGCTCAACCGGACGGTCCGGATGAAGCCGGTCTATTTCGCGATTCTGACCATTCCCATGGCGATGTCGCCGATCAGCGTCGCCTTGATCTGGCGCATGCTGCTCCAGCCCAATCTCGGCATCGCCAATCATCTGATGGAAACGTTCGGCCTGCCGCGCCTCGACTGGCTCGGCACGCCAGGCATGGCGCTCTGGACGATGGCGGCGATCGACATCTGGCAGCAAATGTCCTTCGTCGTGCTGATCCTCGCCGCGGGGCTCGCCGCTTTGCCGCGAGATCCCTATGAGGCAGCTGAAGTGGATGGCGCACGCGGCTGGCAGCAATTCTTCTACATCACGCTGCCGATGCTTCGGCCGGTCGCGGCGATCACCATCATCATCCAGCTGATCAACGAGTTCCGGACCTACGATCTGCCCTATGTCCTGACCAAGGGCGGGCCAGGCAATGCGACCGAAGTGCTGAGCTTCTTTGCCTATCGCCGTGCCTTTCTCGGCCTTTCGCTCAACGAAGGCGCGGCGGCCGCGTTCGTGCTGCTGCTGATCGTCCTTCTGCTCACCGTGATCTTCTTCGCCGTCCTCGAACGCTCGCAATCGGGAGAGGGCCGGAAGTAGGCTGTTAAGCCTTGAGCAATCTATACGGCCTATCCTGGCTTGCAGATTGTCGAGGGAACATGAAACGCAAGCCGCTTCTGCTTTTCGCCTTTCCGTTTCTCATTCTGGCGGTCCTGGCAGGGGAGCGCGTGGCGACCTTGTTGCTGGGCACCTATCCAGCCAGCCCCACCGCATGGTGGCTATGGCTTGAACTGCGCCCTCTGTCGACGGTGCTTTGGCAGCAGGTCGATGTCTGGCTGGGTGGTTCCATGGCTGTCGACGCCGTCATTCTTGCCGCGGCAGCGATCGTCTGCTGGGTGGCGTGCCACACCAAAAAGTCGGCATTCTCGTTCCTCGCCAACCACGTCGCCTTGATTTTCGCTGGCCTGATGATCGCCGTCGGCAGCCATTCGGAAACGGCGAGCACGATTGCCGAATTCACCTCGCCCAAGGGTCTTCCGTATTCGCTGGCCGTCGATTTCACCTTGAAAAACAGCCTGGTGCTGCTTTTGGGCATCGTGGCCTGTGCCTACTGCCACATCGCCTTCCTCACTGAGGCGCGGGAGCGGTCCGTCCGGGCCATCCGTATCCTGGCGCTGCAGCGCGATCTCTAGACCGATCGCCACCTGCAACCCGCCCGCTCCGGGCTCTGCCGGGTCTAGTTGATCCGGCGGTAATAGACCTTGCCGTCGGGCTGCTGGATGCGCTGGTAGTTGGAGCTTGGGGCAGGGGGCGAGGCCGACGCGATTCTCTTCCTGGGTGCGGGCGCTTCGATGACGCCGGGTTCGCTCGCGCTCTCGCCGTCGAGGGCTTCGGGCGCTTGTGCCAGCGTGCTGGTGGCGATCTCGGACGGTTCTTGCGCACCCGGCATGGTCTCGCCGCCGGCGACCGGCACATTGCGCCCCAACCGGGCAATGTTGCCATCGATCTCGTTGAAGCTGCCTTGCAGCTGGCTGTCCAGTTTCTCGAACCGGCTCTGAAAACCGTTGTTGACCGTGTCGAGCCGGGCCGCGATCCGCTGCTCGAACGCGCCGAGCTGCTCCAGCCGCGCTTCGACGAAACGCAGGTCGCTCATGCCCCGATAGAGATAGACCGCGGCCGCCATGTTGATCGCGGTGATCAGAAGCGCGCCACCGGCGACGATGACGCCGATCGTCTTTGCCTTGCTGGGTTTCCCGGTGGCAACCGGTTCGCGCTGTTCCTGGTTTCCCACGTCGATCGCCGGCATGTCCGGTTCGCTGATCATCGTCATTGGACCACCACCTTTGCGCCGACCGCGACGCGCTTGAAAAGATCGATCACATCCGTGTTGGTGAGACGAAAACAACCCGATGTCCCGTCGAAGCCGACACCCGACGGGGCGTTGGTGCCGTGAATGCGGTAGAGCGTGTCGCGCCCGTCCCGCGACAGGTAGAGCGCCCTTGCGCCGAGCGGGTTGTAGGGGCCGGCGGGCACCATTTTCGGCAGCTCCGGCTGGCGGGCCCGCATTTCCTGCGGCGGGCGCCACTCCGGCCATTCGGTCTTCGCCCCGACCTTGACGGTGCCGGTCCAGCCGAACCCGTCGCGTCCGACGCTGATCTGGTAGCGCAGCGCCTGGCCCTGGCGGGTCACTAGGTAAAGCGCCTTCTCGTCCTTGCGGATGACGATCGTGCCCGGCTGCTCGGCGGTTCTAAAGGCAACGGCCTTGCGCAGGCTGGGCCCCATCGCCGGCAGCGGCGGCCGCTCCGAAAGCGCCGATCGCGCCTCGGCGAAATCGTGGACGGACAGCGCCAGCGCCACGCCGAGCACGCAGGCGCCGGCGAGCTTTGGGACGATCCGATATCTATCGGGCAGCGTCATCGAGCCGCTCTTTGAACATCCGCTTCAGATCCTTGTTGAAGCGCGCCCGCCCATCCACTTCCGATGGCGGGATGGCCCTGTTCAGCGCATCGGTCAGGAGCGCGTTGTCGAGCGCGACCGACTTGATGTGCGGCGCCTTGAAGATCTTTTCGAGCTCGCTGCGCGAAAAATGGTTCCCGAACCATTTGCGCTTGTGCTTGTTGGCGACAAGCGTGATCGAGACCGCATTGCCGCGCAGCTCGCGGATCTTCTTGTAGAGCCGCTTGCCTTGCCGCAGCGAAGCGACGTTGAGCTCGAAGACGATGAAGATCTCGTCGCTCGTCGAAAGCACGGAATTGTGCCAGGGCGTTTCCAGATTGGGCAGGTCGATGACGATGTCGTCGAAGCGGTAGGCGACGAGGTCGAGCAGCCGGAAGACGAAATCGCTGCCATGCGGCTCGAATGGCAGTTGCGGCCGCTCGAATGCGTAGAGCGTGAGCCCGGACGGGCGGGACAGCTTGATGACGTCCATCAGCTCGACATCGAGCCGCTCCGGCTGGCCGATGATGCCGGCAAGGTCGAACTGGTTGAACAGATTGAGATAGGCGCCGCAATTGGCGCTCTGGAAATCCAGGTCGACGAGACAGGTGGACGCCCCGCGCTCAGCCGATTTCGACGCCAGGAATTCGGCCGCCGACAGCGCCAGCGTCGTGGCGCCGGCGCCGCCGCTGGCGCCGATGAAGGTGATGATCCGGCTCTTCGTTCCCTGGTTGCCGGTGTCGTGGAAGGTCACCGCATTGAGCAGCTCCTTGCCGTCGAGCGGCTTGTGCAGCCAGTCCGAAGCGTTCATGCGCACCAAAACGCGCGTCTGCTCCGAGCTCAGCTCGTCGGAAACCGCGATCAGCGGAACGCTGGCCCACAGCGCGCGCGCTTCGACGATGCCGGGCCTGCCGAGCAACTCGCCATTGCCGAGATCGAGGATGACGATGCCCGGGCGCGTCTCCGCCGGTGGCCCCTTGAGAAAGTCGCTCGTCTCGGAAACCCTGACGTCATAGATCGCCAGCGCATCGAGCCGCGTCGCCACATCGCGCTTGAACTGCGGATCCGACGAGAACAGCGCAACCTGCTTGCGCTTGGTCGGCGTAACCTTGGTGTTGATGGCGTTCATGGGAAGGTGCTCTTTAGGTCTTCGCCCGTGACTGTGCTCAGCATGGAGGGCATGGTGATATTTGCGAATCCGAGGAAGAAGAACTGGAAGGGATGATTGGTGATGCTGACGGTGACTGTCGGTACTGGCCCGCTGGGGCGCGTCCAGTAGCCGAGGCCGGATGCCTGGTATTGTATCCGCACTTCGGACTTCGCCAGCATTGGCAGGAAAGTCTGCATTCCGGCCCGACTGCTGTTGCCGCTGAAAATGAAATCAAAAGCGGCCTGGCTCACATTGAGATTCTGACACGTGGCGCCTGTACCACAAGTGCAAGTGACGCTTCCCGCGGTATTGGCAGTGCAGATATAGTTGTAGGTGTTTGCGGCCACTGCGGTGCCGATTTTGGTTACATCGCTCTGCGTTATCGTCTCGGCCAGAAGCCCGCTGGCGACAGGTGTAGAAATCTGCGCCAGCCTTGCGCCGGCTTGCACCGCTTTATTCCCGGCATTCCATTGGTAAAAAGCGTAGCCGAAATCGACGAAGCCAAGCAGAAGCGTCAACAGTAGTGGCATCACTATGGCCATTTCGACCATAGTCGCTCCGGACTGGTTGGCCCAAAATTTGATGCGCTCCGTCACCATCCAATGACTCGTTCCTGATGGGACACGCTCAGAGTGAGAGCACCAAAGCCGAGATACGACCAGAAGCCGACGTCCGGATAAGAATAGGAGGTACTGACGTCCACGACATCGACAGTGCTCTTGCTGCTAAGATAAAGCTGTGTGCCCGTGGCCACATCAACCGCGTCTAGCGAGCGCGCCTTGGTGATGGCAACTGCCGCCGGCAGCCATCCGGTCACCCTGGCGGTGCCGTTGGCGACCGCCCCGTTGGCAGCAAGGTTTTGAGCCCGCCCCTTGCAGGTCTCCCAGTCACTGCTGCATCGTGCCATGTAGCGACCCGCATCCTCGACGCCGGCTTCGAGAAGCAGGCGCGTGTTCAGGATGTTGGAGAACTCGAACACACCAGCCGATAACAGAAATACGAGTGGTATGGTGATCGCGGCTTCCACCAAAGCGGCGCCATTTTCGTCGCCTTGGAACCGCCCAATGATTTTGCCGAACCTAGTCATGTCGACCCTACCGATACAACTGGGCTTCGTTGCGAAATGCTTTGTCTAAAAGGGTGTTATTGGCAAACCCTCCATCGACGTCGACGATCTCCAGGCTGATAGGCTTCTCCCCGGCTGTGGAGTCTTCGTCGTTCTTGCTGTTATCCTGCTTCTGGATGGGGCTGTTTATGAAGACACTGGCATAGCCGTCAGGCTTGAGCTGGACATGGCCATTGATCTTGTCTTGGTTGGCGATGCAGTCGACGATCGCCATGTTGAGCAGCCGGCGATCGGGGTCAGCTGTCGGCGTCGTGCCTTTGAAGCATGCTGGAACGCCGCTTTCCTTTGTCGGCGCGAGGGACTTGTCCCCGACGAGCCCGTTCGCAATCTCGTATTTGTAGACGTCATATCTGGAAGCTGGCACAGCGGCGCCAGTCGGGTTGGTGGTGCTTGGGACGGAGGGGTATGCCACACCATGGTTGATCAGCCAGTAATTGGTGCGATCCCAGGTCGAATTCGTCATCCCGGTGGCGGAATCGAAGCTATCGCCCGGCGGCAGCGCCATCGCCGTTCCGTCTGTGTTGGTCGTGTATTTGTTGCAGTTTGCCGTCTTATCCACGCCCTTGCGCACATTGCTCGCCGGCCGATATTGCCAGTCGGTGTCATGGCTCTTCAGCGAAGTGCTATAGATGTCGAAGCGGACATTGAGACCAGCGTTGACCTGGCCCAGGGTGACGCCGGTTTTAGTGGTGAGCTTATCGCGTTGATAGCAGGTGCCGGCAGTTCCCATAGCGAGCGCATCCCGCAGCGACGCCAGATTGTTGTCGATCAGTCCGAAATTGCCGGGGCCAGGGTTGCTGTCGACCTTGAGGACGCGGAGTTCGCGGCTGTATGTGAGCCCGGCTGCAAAGGCCTGCTGGATCGTTTTGCTGGTCGACGGATCGGGCGTCTCGAACGGATTGCACATGAAGATCGGCACCGTTTCGCAGATCGACTGGACAAAGCCGGCCACGGCCTGTGGCCTTAAATCCATGGTGTCGCCGCCGCCTAGAAAGCTTGCCGGGAATATTGTCGCGAAGGCGCCTGCGCCATCCGCCAAGCCGGAAGCGTTCACCGTCACCAGAGAGAATGTCACAGCTTTGGGATCGGTGCTTGACCAGTCATGGCCGGTAGAATCGACACCGGCGGCGCTCAAAGTGGTGCTGTCGTCGGCGGGTATTCCCGTCAGATATTTCACGGTCACATCGGCCGCGGCGAGCGTGTGATCGTGAGAAGTGGGATCGTCAGAGGTAGAAAACTTGGTTTTGTTGGTGAGTAAGGTCGTCATCGCCCGGTTCGCTCGGTCGATTGAATCCGCTCTGCCATCCAGTTCCGCAGCGGTCGCAAGCGCGAGCGCATCGACACCCTTCTGCAGATCGTTATGCAGTCCGCTGGCCCGGCTCATATCGATGGCCAGCAGAGCAAATCCGACAAGCACGGGCAGCATGATAGCCACGAGGATCATCGCGACGCCGCGTTGATCGTTCCAGAAGGCACGAATGGTCCCTAACATGACCTTACTCTCTGCTTTCTTGCGCAGAGCCCCTCGCATGCCCGGCGCCCTCCGCATCCTTCCGTTCAGTTCACGGCGTCACACCCGACCCGCCGACATTGACCGTGATCGCCGGCGGCGGCGGCGGCGGCGGCGGATATTTGTAGGCCTGGGCAACGGCAGCGGCGCGCGCGCCGTCACCCTCGATCTTGGTATTCCTTGCGTTAGGATTGAGCGGGTCGACCGTCTGCAGCATCGAATTGAATTTCTGCGTGTCGCCGGCGGCCAGGGTCACCGAATCGTAATGGTTCAAATAGTCCGCGGCGCAGCCCGACAGCGCGCTGGCGCACAGAAGAAGGATCAAGGCGCTATTTCTTGACATAGAGCATCTTGTCCTTCGATTTGAAGTCGAGCATGTGGCCATAGGGGCCGGTGACGCCTTCGCCCAGTTCATATTTGCGGACCATGTCCTTGGTCACTTCCAGCTGGCCGAGCACGAAGAATTCCGGATCGTTGGCGGGCCGCGTCTTGTCGAACGGCGTCGCCAACTGCTCGCCGGGCTTCACCGGCCGCACGATGTGCGGCGTGACGATGACGACCAGCTCGGTCTCTTCCTTCTGGTTGCTCGAATTGCGAAACAGCGTTCCGATGACAGGCACTTGGCCGAGCCACGGCACCTGGTCCTGGAGCTTGGTGGTCTTGCTCGACAGAAGCCCGCCGACGGCGAAACTCTGGCCGTCGCGCAGTTCGACGACGGTTGCCAGCTTGCGGTTGGTGAAGATCGGGTCGCCGGCGGTGGTGAAGCCGGTCAGGTCGCTGACTTCCGGTGCCAGCCTCATATGGATCTTGCCGTCGTCGAGCACGACCGGCGTGAATAGCAGGTTAACGCCGAATTGCTTGTACTCGATGCTTATCTCGCCGTCTTTGTCGAGAGTGCGAATAGGCACTTCGCCGCCGGCGTTAAAGCTGGCCGGCTCGCCGGAAAGCGTGGTGAGGTTGGGGTTCGCGAGCATGCGCACCGCGCCTTTGGACTCGAGCGCCTCGATGATCAGATCGACCTTGATGTTGCTGTCGATGACGCGGGTGATCAGGGCTCCGAAGGGACTGGAGGTCGACAGGAGGCCGCTGACCAGACCGCCCGGTCCGAGCACGACATTGTCTTCGTCAACGGCAGCAATACCAGTACCGGTACGGGTCGTGCCATCGCCGTTCCTGCTCCTGATCGACACGCCGAGGTCGCGGCCGGTGTTGCGCTTGGCTTCCAGCACGCGCACTTCCAGATTGACCTGCTGGCTGTCGTCGACGATGACGGAGTTGATGACGGCGTCAGGGCCATATTGCTGCGCAACCGCCATGATAGCCGCCAGCGTGGCGCCGTCCTTGACGTGGCCACCAAGTCTGACCCTGCCGTTGACCGAGCCGACTTCGATGCGCGACTTTGGCGCCACCTGTCGGATCGCCTGCGCCATGTCGCTGACGTCGACGCCGACCTCGATCTGGAGCGCGCCGAGCGAGCGCTTGTCCGTGGAGAACAGATTGACCGTGGTGGTGCCCGCGCCCTTGCCGATGACATAGAGCGTGCGGTCGGTCATAGGCTGGGCATCGGCGATCTTCTCGTCGCCGACGACGATGTCGCCCAGATTGGCACTCACCTGGATCGTCACCGATTGCGACATCGGCAGGAAGATACGATGCACGCTGGGGGTCGACACGTCGATGAAACGGTCGGCAGCGCCAGCCGCCAGGTTCGACAGAAAGAGCGCTGCCAGACAGAACAACGCCGCCGCCGCCATCCTTACTCGAAACCCCTGCATCCCCGTCTCCCCACTCGCTGCTGATGGCAACCCCGTTTTATTAGTTGCATCTTATCATGGTTGTCGCGGCACGTCATATGTCTCGAGCTTCACACCCCGAAAAACGCCAATCGTCGCCCGTGCCGGAGGTTCAGGCTGCACGTATTTGACCACTTCCTTGGTCGCCGGTGCCGCGACAGGAACCGGTTTGGCCCGGCCAAGTTCGTCGAGACGGCTTCCCACTTTTTCCACGGCCTGGGTCAACCCGGCAATCTTATCCTCGGCGCGCTTGCGCTCGGCGGCAGTCTCCGCTTCCGCCGCTGCCTTCCTGTCGAGTTCCGCCTGCCTGGCGGCGACGTCTGCCGGCGTTTCGCCGGTCAGGTCGGAAAGCGTCACCCGTTCCGTCGTCTCGCCCTTGCTGGCTGCGGCCTGGCGCAGCGCCAGCGACAACTGCCCGGCGCCTGCCGCCAGCGTCAGTTTCTGGGCATCCCTGGTGCTGGCCTCGAGTGTCACCGACTTCACCACCGTCGGGCTGTCCTTGCTTTCGTCGGCCACCTGGTCGATGGCGAGCACCTTCATGCTCTGCAGCAGCACGTCGACGAAACTCTTATCCGTGCCATCATCACCCCGCGCCGTGCGTGTCAGCAAGACGTCGACGCGGTCGCCGGGGAAGACGAAGCCCGCGACACCGAGCACATCGTTCACGCGAATGGACACGGCCTTCATGCCTTCGCCGAGCACTGCCGAAAGCGTGGCGCGCTGGCCGGGGCCAGTTATTTTGGTAGCGAGAATCGGCTCATTGACGCCGATCGCTTGCAATGCCTGCTTGGCACCGTCGCCAGCTAACAGGTCTTTTGTTGACTTGAATGCCCCGGCTGGAACTGCGCCCGCCGGCCATGCGACTTCGCGCAGTTTATCAGCGCTCAGAGCGTCACCGAACTTCAGCGGCATTGCCGCAACCACGACCGTGCTGCCTTGTACGATGCCCGTTTGTGCCATGGCGCTTCGCTGGCCGGCAAGCCAGATATTGACCAGGACAACCGCCAGGACGCCGAACACGCCGGCGAGCACGATCATGATAAGTGTGTTGGCGCGCATGTCCCAAGCCCCAAGCCCCAATGCGGGATTCGCCCGCCGCGATCGGATTCAGGCCCGGCTCGAACGATCCGGGCCTGAATGTAGTCAGGCGATCAGGAACCGGTGCCCGCAACCGCGTTGCAGGTGCCGGGCCCCGCGTCGAGGGCGGTGCAGAGACCGAGGAACCTGGCGTTCACCCAGGCGCCGATGGCGATGACAGTCAGGATCGATGCAACGGCAATGATGCCGATGAGGATGGAATATTCGACCATGGCAGCGCCGTTCTCATCGTCGCGGAACTGCCGGGTCATCGTCATGAGCTTCTTCATGTCAATTTCTCCCTTTGGAGGTTTGAACCCGACGAGACAGAGCAAAGGATGAAATCCATACCCAAGCATCCCCCGTCATCTCGATCCTAGGTCCCGAGAAAACGCAGAGTCAAACGAGATTAAGAGTTCCTTAACTTTCATGTACCTGATTCGGAAAGAAGATTGCAAAGTCGAATCTAACCAAGGGCTTGATTCTTTTCATTTTTCAACCGACCTTAACCATTCGTTCACAATTCAGCCGCGGGTGTGGCGAGATTGAGGAAACATTAGCAATATAGCATATTCCTTTATATCTAAGGGCTTGCAGGGTCTTTTGGGCGGTTTGACGCCGAAAGGCACACGGGCTCGGAAAGCGGAATCAACAATCAGACCGCAAACGAACAGCCACATCAAATAAACACGTTATTACAGGCTCCGCATCTTAACTATGTAGAAAGTATTGCGGATGCGCGGGCAGCCTGGGCGCTTGTGCCTCCCTTGGTTAACGGTTAGTTTCCGCTAATATGAGTTCGAGGGGAGTATAAGCGATTATGCTGGGGCGGTTCATCAAGGGGCCAAGCGAACAGCAGGCCGTGACAAAGGTCGAGCCTCCCGCGGTTTCGCCTGTTGCTCAGCCCGTTTCGATCGCCGCTGATATTGAATCGCATGGCGATGATTTTCTGACGCTGAAGGTCGAAATTCATCGCCATCTTATCGATCGGTTCAACCTGACCGCGCTTGAAAGTGCTTCCAAGAATGAGATCCTGAATGAGATCCGGCCGATCGTGCGCGAGTTCGTTCGAAACCGGAACGTGCCTTTGAATGCCCGCGAACTCGATCAATTGACCAGCGACACCGCCGACGAGATGCTGGGACTTGGGCCGATCGAGCCGCTGCTCAAGGATGATTCGATCACCGACATCATGATCAACACCCACAAGCGCGTCTTCATAGAGCGGCGTGGCATGATCGAAGAAACGGCAATCCGTTTTCGTGACGAGGCGCATCTGTTGCGCGTCATCAACAAGATCGTTTCGGCCATCGGCAGGCGTGTCGATGAATCGTCGCCTATGGTCGATGCCCGCCTGGAAGATGGATCGCGCGTCAACATCGCGGTGCGGCCGGTCTCGGTCGACGGTCCCCTGGTGTCGATCCGCAAATTCTCGAAAAATCCATATTCACTCGAGCGTTTGATGGCGTTCAATTCGATCCGTCCGCCGATGATCGAATTGTTGCGGATCGCCGTGCAGGCGCGCAAATCGATCCTGGTTTCAGGCGGCACCGGCAGCGGCAAGACCACCCTGCTCAATGCATTGTCGAGTTACATCCCCTCGAAGGAGCGGCTGATCACCATCGAGGATGCGGCCGAACTGCAACTGCAGCAGCCACATGTCGGGCGCCTGGAGACGCGTCCGCCCAATGTCGAGGGTCGGGGCGAGGTGCGCCAGCGCGAATTGTTGAAGAACGCGCTGCGCATGCGGCCGGATCGCATCATCGTCGGCGAGGTGCGCGGCGAGGAAGCCTTCGACATGCTGCAGGCGATGAACACGGGCCATGAAGGCTCGATGACCACCATCCACGCCAATACGCCGCGCGATGCGATCTCGCGGCTGGAGCAGATGGTCGGCATGGCCGGCATGCCGATGACGCATGAGTCAATCCGCGCGCAGATCGCTTCGGCCATCGACATTATCGTGCAGACACAGCGTCTTTCGGACGGCGGCCGGCGTGTCACCTCCATATCGGAACTGACTGGCATGGAAGGCAATGTCGTCCAGCTCCAGGAAATCTATCATTTCGTCCGCCGTGAGGTGACAGCCGAGGGCAAGGTCATCGGAGATTTCCGCGCCACCGGCGTTCGTCCGCGCTTCGCTCCGGAGGCCGCAACCCTAGGGCACCATTTTGCCAAGGACGCCTTCAACCCGCAGGTTGCCCTCTGATGCCGACCGGTCAAGCTCTGCTCTACTTCATCTACATGCTGGCGGCAGCCTCGGTCATCCTGGCAGGCGAAGCTCTCTATCTTTCCTTTGCCGGCCGCCGCTCTCGGTCGCTAGCAGTCAATCGCCGATTGAAGCGGCTCGCCGGCGACGTCCCGGCCGAACAAACGTTACAGGGATTGCTGCGGGAGCGTGGCCTCACGGACTCCGGAGACTTTCTTTTTGGCATGGTCTGGTTGAACAGGCTCTATACCCAATCCGGCATTACCGGAAATCCCCTGACGTTCGCCGCAACATTTCTGCTTGCGGGGCTGGCGATGGCGTTGCTGCTGGTATTCTTCAATTTTTCCGCCTTGGCGTCGCTGCTTATCTTTCTAGTCGTAGGGCTCGTCTTGCCGCTTCTCGTCCTCCGGCGCGCCCGCAACAAACGAATCCGGAAATTTGCCAAACAGCTGCCGGATGCGCTCGACATGATCGTTCGTTCGCTGCGCGCCGGACACCCGGCTTCGGTCGCCATCGGTCTGGTCGCGCGCGAAATGCCCGATCCGCTCGGCACCGAGTTCGGCATCGTCTCCGATGAGATCACCTTTGGCCTCAGCATCGAGCAGGCTGTGCGAAAGCTCTCGCAGCGTGTCGGCTTCGAGGGCCTTCAGCTGCTGTCGGTATCGCTGGCGATACAGGCCAAGACGGGCGGCAATTTGACCGAAATTCTGGCCAATCTTTCCTCGGTTCTGCGTGAACGCCAGAAATTGCGAATGAAGATCAGGGCGCTTTCGGCCGAAGGTCGTGTCTCCGCGTGGATCATCTCCCTGTTTCCTATTGTGATGTTCTTCACACTTCAAATTCTTGCCCCAGCCTATTACGGCGCCATCTGGGGCAACCCGCTCGTCTTCCCGGCATTCCTGCTTTTTGGGTTGTGGGCGCTGCTTGGCGACTTCATCATGTACCGGATGGTTACTTTCGATTTTTGACTGGGAGCAACGAAAGAAATTGTTTTCGAACATTCAGGACCTGGGCTTCTTAATGTCTATTGCCGTCTTTGTGGCGGCGGTGTCCTTCTTCCTGTTCGGTGCGCTTGTCTTCTTGCCGGCTCTGCAGACACGAAAGCTCGTCGCGCAGAGCCTGATGGGGAAAGGAATTACAGACCGCCGATCAATGCTCGGACAAGACCAGCTTGCCAAGCTTGCGGCGCAACGGCCGGTCGATGCCTACTTCAAGTCGATCGAGAAGGAGCGGGAAGAACCAAACGCCCTGGAGGCGAAGCTGTTTCGCGCCGGCTTTTATCAATCAAGCGCACCGCTGATTTATACGCTAAGTCGTCTGATCGCGGTCTGCGTCGGCTTTCTGGCAATGTATGCACTCTTGTCGCGCGCTCTGCCGCCGCACCTGCCAGGTTTTCTCACCCTTGCCGGTTCTGCCCTGTTCGGTCTCGCCTGCATGGTAATTCCTTCCATTCTGCTCGACCGTTTCGAGAGCAGCCAGAAACAGATCTATCGCCGGGCTTTCCCCGACTTCATGGACATGATGATCACCTGCGCCGATGCCGGCATGAGCCTGGAGGGGGCAGTCGAACGCGTCAGCCATGAAATGGCCGCCACCCACAAATGGCTGGGAATACAGCTGTCGATCATGAATTTGCAGTTGCGTGCCGGCAAGCCGTTGCGGGAAGCGCTACGCGAACTTTCAGAACGCATCGGACTTGACGAGGCGCGGGCATTGGCTGTCCTGTTCCGTCAATCGGAAGAACTCGGCACCAGCCTCACCGATGCCCTGCGTGTTTATAGCGCCGAGATGCGTGGGCAGAGAATTCTGAGCGCCGAGGAGCGCGCCAATTCTCTGCCGGTGAAGATGATGATTCCGTTGGGGCTTTGTATCTTCCCTGTGGTTATGATGGTTATCATGCTACCGGTGATCATCCGTATGAGGGGCATTATCTTCTGATTGCGTGTATGATGTGATTCTAATATGAGGTCCGAGACCCCTGGGGGAATCTGTATGAAGAGGGCTATCGCGGCGGCGTGCTGCCTGTTGACGGTTATGCTTGCCGGTTGCCAGACGGCGGACGTAACCGACGGTGTCGTTCGCACGAACGAGCCGTCGAAGGGCGATGTGACGTCTTTTGGCGATGCTTTCGATGGGCTGAAGACGGTCAGCGATGTCGAATACTATGCCTCGGACCAGGCTGTCGCCGAAGCCAAGAACCAGTTCCGCGCCGAGAATTATGGCAATGCCGGTGCGCTGTTCTTCAAGGCGACGCAGCTGGCGCCCAATGATGGTAACGCCTGGATGGGACTGGCCGCCTGCACCGACCGGATCCACCGCTTCGACCTGTCCGACAAGGCCTATGCCAGGGCGTTCAAGCTGGTCGGCGCGACGCCCGAATATTACAACAATGTCGGCTATTCCTACCTGCTGCGCGGCAAGCTGCAGGATGCGCGCTCGAACTTCCTCAAGGCTTACGAACTGGCGCCCAACGACCCGACCGTCGCCAACAATCTGAAGCTTTTGTCGTCAAGCGTGCAGAACGTCGAGCGCTAGCATGCTGCTGGTCGAGGCGCTGCTGCTGAAGGTGCTCGCCATCCCTCTGCTGGCAAGGATTGGCTGGCTCGATTTCACCACCCAGAAGATTTCCAATCGCGACGTGCTGCTGCTGCTCTGCCTGGGCGCCGGGGGCCTGCTGTTGCTGTCGCTCCAGTCCGGATCGTGGTGGGACATGGGGCTGAGCGCTCTCGCCGGACTTCTGCTGTTCGTCGCGCTCTTCCCCTTCTGGGCCTTGCGCAAGATCGGCGCAGGCGATGTCAAGCTGCTGGCAGTCGTGCCATTCCTGATCGGCGGCAGCGATCTCGCGGTGTTTTCAGTGCTGCTTCTGGTTTTCGCCCTGGCGACCGCGGCGATCGTGAAAAACCCGTTCATGCTGCCCGCGGGCGCTTTTCGGCTTGTCGTGCAGCATCTGGACCGCAAGGGCGTGGTGCCGTTCGGCGTGCCGATCGCGCTAGCCGCGATCTGTACACTGGCGTTCCTGATCTACAGGAGTTTGATGGTCGCGAGCAGCTCTGGAATCCTCAACCAGCTCAACTGACCCTGACATCTCACGCGGCTGAATTGTCAGGGAGATTTGACGGAGCAAACAAAAACCCGCCTGTGCGGCGGGTCATTGGCGTAAATCTGCACCATAGACAAAAATATACCATAGCTGAGGGCAGGGAGTCAAGAAAAAATTCCTATCGTGAAACGCTGCCGGCGCCGCGGCGCTCCGTTCAGTCCCGCAGCAGATCGAACATCAGCTTGAAGAAGCGGTCCGCATCGACCTCGTGGGCGATGCGGGCATTGTCCTTTTCACCGCGCTCGCCCCAGTAATCGGCGATGGTCGCGCCGAAGGCGTAGGTGCCGGACAGATCGACGCCGATATGGGCAGGGCGCGTGCGCACCAATGTCGGGTCGATGGCCAGCGCCAGCGCCAGCGGATCGTGCATGGCGCCGCCGACGCCCATCGAGTTGCGGTGCAGCTTCTCGTAGAACAGCAGCCAGTCGTTGACGAGCCGGCCGAGCGGCGTGTCGATGGTGGCGAGTTCGGCATATTGCGGCGCCTCGATCAGCACCTGCATGGTGACGTCGAGGCCGACCATCAGGATCGGCACGCCGCTGTCCAGGACGATCTTCAGCGCCTCGGGGTCGCAGAACGCGTTGAACTCGGTCGGCGTGATGATCTCGCTCTTGCGGTAGAACACGCCGCCCATCCAGATCAGCTCCTTGATCTTGGGCAGCACGTCGCGATGCTTGAGGATCATCAGGCCGATATTGCTGAGCGGGCCGGTGGCGACGACCAGGATCGGTTCGGGCGCGGCGCGCAGTCTGTCGGCCAGGAAATCGACGGCGTGCTGGTCAACCGGCTTGATCGTCGCCTGCGGCAGGTAGGGCGAGCCCTCGAGCCCGCTTGGTCCATCGGCGGTGCCGAGCACCAGCGGGCGCGCCAGCGGGCGGTGACAGCCCTGTGCGACAGGCACGTCGCCGGCGCCGATATATTCCAGGATGCGCAAGGCATTGGCGGTCGTCTTCTCGACTTCCGCATTGCCGCAGGTCGTGGTGACGCCGAGTAGCTCGATGGCCGGCGAGCGATGCGCCATGACCAGCGCGATGGCGTCGTCGTGGCCGGGGTCGCAGTCGAACAGGATAGGAGTTGGCTTGGTCATCATGTCGTCTTTCACGCCGCCCGCTCGTAGCGCGCTATGGTTTTCTTGAAGCCGTCGAGGAAACGCCGGCCGTCGAGGCCGGTACAGATGCGGGTGGTCTTGGGCCCGCCGCCGGGCAGCAATTGCCGGCCGCGATAGGCGACGGTCTGGCCGCGCGCCAGCCTGCCGTCGAGCACGACATCGGCGAACAGCGGCTCGGTCATCGTCGCCAGGCCGGGATCGAAAGCCAGCGCCACGGTGATCACGTCGTCCATCGGGAAGCCGACGAGGTCGAAGAATTCGCGCCAGATGTCGATGTAGATCGGAAAGCTGTCGGCGATCATCTCCAGGACGGGATTGTCCCTCGCCACGGCCTGCATGTCGGCGATGTCGTCGCGTGTCAGCATCGAATCGGCGACGCGGTTGTCCTCGCAGATGTCGAGCGGCACGAGGATCTTCTCGACATCGGCGTTGAGCACGATGCGCGAAGCCTCCGGATCGGCCCAGATGTTGTACTCCGACAGGGGCGTGATGTTGCCCGGTGTCTGGAAATTGCCGCCGAGCACGATCAGCCGCTTCAGTGCAGCGGTCAATCCCGGCTCCTGCAACAGCGCCATCGCCGCGTTGGTCAACGGGCCGGTCGTCACCAGCGTGATCTCGCCCGGATTGGCCATGACGGTGCCGATGATGAAATCGACCGCGTGTCCTGATGTGGCCTGCCGCACCGGCGTCGATGCCGGCGGGTTGAACTTCTTCAGGCGATCGCCGAAACGGGCAACGAGCCGTTTTTCGAAATGCACCGGCGCCTCCATGTCGGCCTTGGCGTTGCCGACGATCGGCCGCCACGCGCCGGCGTGAACCGGGATATCGTCACGCCCGGCGAGCGTCAGTGTGTTGAGGACGACGTTGGTGACCTGCTCGATCGGGCCGGCCGCACCGGTCACGGTGGTCACCCCCTCGAGCCGGAGCCTCGGATTGACCGCTGCAAACAGCACGGCGAGAATATCGTCGCCGGCCGAATCCACGTCGAGGATTATGCGTTCCATGGAGGCTTCCTTTACTGGGGATTTTTGCCGCCGGGCTCGGCGTTCTTGTCTACCGACAGCAGCTTCCGCATCGATTCCAGCGTCTCCGCGATAATCCTCGGGCGCGCCCGGTAGGACAGCGCGAACAATGCGATCAGCGCAACGACATAGGGGACGGTGAGAACCAGGTAGGACGGATAGCCGAACGTCTGCAGGCGCAACGAAAAAGCATCGGCGAAGCCGAACAGCAGGCAGCCGGCCAGCACCTTCAGCGGATCGCCGTTGGAAAAGATCAGGATCGCCACCGCCATGAAACCACGGCCCGACGACATGTTTTCGGTGAACATGGTGATGTAGCCGAGTGACAGATGAGCGCCGGCGAGGCCCGCCAGCAATCCGCACAGCAGGGACGCGATGTAGCGGACGCGGGTGATCGATATGCCAAGCGCCTCGGCGGCTTCCGGCTTTTCGCCGACGACACGGATATAGAGGCCGAGCCGCGTCCGGTTGTAGCAGACGACCAGCAGCGGCACGGCGATGAAGGCGACATAGACGAGCGGCGTGAAGCCGGAGATCAGCGGCGCCCACGAGCCGAGAAGGTCGCGGGCACCGGGCAGCTGGACTTTCGGCAGGCCGACAATGCCGTGACCGACGATCGAACCGCGCGTGCCGAAGATCGCTTTCATCAGCGAGATCGTCATGCCGCCGGCCAGGATGTTGAGCGCCAGCCCGACGACGACTTCATTGGCCTTGAAGCTCACCACCAGGACAGCAAAAACCAGGGCGAAGACGAGCGCCGCCGCAACGCCGCAGGCGACCCCCGCCAGTGCGGAACCGGTCCAGATCGAACCGAGGACGGCGAAGAAGGCGCCGACCAGCATCTGCCCCTCGAGGCCGATGTTGAAGATGCCGGCCTTGGTGGTGAACGAGCCGCCAAGCGCGACCAGGAGGATGGGCGCGGTGGTGCGAAGCGTCGCCGCGATCAGCGCGACGTTGATGAGCTTGTCTAGAATTTCCATCGCCGCTCCCCTGCCTGGCTGTCGCCACGCTTTCTCACCAGCACCTGGGCCGACACGCTGAGGATGATCAGCGCCTGGATCACGGTTATGATCTCGCGCGACGCGCTGGTATCGACCTCGAGCAGCAGCGATCCGTTGCGCAGGGCGCCGAAGAACAGTGCGGTGAAGACGGTGGCGACAGGCGAGCCATTGGCAAGCAGGGCGGCGATCAGCCCGTCGAAGCCGAAACCGGGGGCAAATCCTTCCATGAAGCGGTGATGGACGCCGAGCGTCTCGACGCCGCCGGCCAGCCCGCCGACGGCCCCCGAAAGCAGCAGGACCAGGAAACCCTGCCGTTTCACGTTGACGCCGCCATATTCGGCGAATTTCGGCGCCGAACCGACCATCGTGACGCCGTAACCCCATTTGGTGTAGCGGAAGACAAGGGCTGCGCCGACCGCCAGCACCAGGCCAATGACCAGGCCCCAGTTCAACCGCGAAAAGGTGAAGATCTCCGGCAGATAGGAAGTCGCCAGGATCGGCGGCGTCTCCGACCAGCCACCCGGCCGCTTGAACAGGAAGATGGTGAAGTAGGACGTGAGCAGCACCGCCACGTAGTTCGACAGGATCGTCGAGACGACCTCGTTGGTGTTGTAGCGGGCGCGGAAGTAGGCGGGGATGGCGACCCAGGCCGCGCCTGCCACGACCGCGAGCGCCAGCGCGGCCAGCGTGTGAATGCCCGCGGGCAGGGGCATGGCAAAGCCGACCCAGGCGGCGGCGAAGCCGCCGAGGAACAGCTGGCCCTCGATGCCGACGTTGAACATGCCGCCGCGCAGGCCGATGCAGGCGGCGACACCGCAGATCAGGATCGGCGTCGTCTGCAGCAGGGTCCCGGCGATCTTCTCCTGATCGCCGAAGGCGCCGCGCAACAGCGTCATGAACACACGCACCGGGCTTTCGCCGACCATGAGGATGATGATCGCGCCCATCAGCAGCGCCACGCCGATGGCGATCACCTGGCCGGAAACGGCACGCAAATGGTCTGTCATGATGCGGTCTCCGCGGCAAATTCCGGCGCGGCCACGCCTGCCATCATCATGCCGATGCGCTCCTCGTCGGCCTCGTCGCCGGCGACCTCGCCCATGATCCGCCCGTTGAACATCACCAGGATGCGGTCGGCAAGGGCGGCCAGTTCGTCGAGCTGCACGGAAATCAGCAGGATCGCGCGGCCGGCGGCCCGCTGGCGCATGATCTCGTCATGAATGGCCTCCTGGGCGCCGATATCGACGCCACGCGTCGGCTGATCGATCAGCAGGAAGTCGGCGCCGTTGGTGAATTCACGTGCCAGAACGACCTTCTGGATATTTCCGCCGGAAAGCCGCTTGACCGCATCGCCCGGTCCGCGCGCGCGAATATCGAAGCTCTTGATCAGTGTTTCGGCGTTTTGATTTATGGCATTCCAGTTGAGCATGCCGCCGCGGCTCCATGGTGCGCGATGCTGGCGGCCCATCAGGGTGTTGGCCGCTATCGAAGCGTTGCGATCGACCCCGCGCACCATGCGGTCGCCTGGAACATGGGCGAGGCCTGCCTGGCGGATCGCGGCGGGGGAGAGAGCGGTGAGATTCCGGCCCTTCAGCCACGCCCCGCCATGGCTTGCCGGTCGCAGGCCCGAAAGCACTTCCGCCAGCTCCGTCTGACCATTGCCGGCCACACCCGCGATCCCCACCACCTCGCCGGAGCGGACGGTGAAACTGGCGTTGCGAAGGGCCGGCAGCAGGCGATCGTCGCGCGCCCACAGATCCTTCACTTCGAGCACTACATCGCCGTGCAGCGACGCACGCGCCCGGCGGTCGAAGCTGACCTCGCGGCCGACCATCATGTGCACCAACTCGTCCTTGCTGAGCTCGGCCGTCGGCCGGGTCGCCACCTTCCTGCCATTGCGCAGCACCGTCACCGTGTCGGACACTTCCACCACCTCCTCCAGGTGGTGCGAAATGAAGATCACCGTCATGCCCTCGGCCACGAAGCTGCGCAGCGTCTGGAACAGCTCACGGCTCTCCTGCGGCGTCAGCACGGCGGTCGGTTCGTCGAGGATGATGGTGCGCGCGCCGCGCACCAGGACCTTCAGGATTTCGATGCGTTGCTCTATGCCGACCGAGAGCAGCCCGACGCGCTCGGTCGGATCGACCTGCAAGCCGAAGCGCTTCGACAGGTCGCGCGTGCGCGCAATTTGTGCGGCGTGGTCGATCAGCCCATGGCGACGGATTTCCATACCGAGAAAGACGTTGTCGGCAACCGAGAGCGAGGGAACCAGCTTGAAATGCTGGTGAACCATGCCGAGGCCGGCCTTTATCGCCACGGACGGGTCGGCGATCACGATCTCTTCACCGTTCAGCCGGATCGAGCCTTCGTCCGGCTGCAAGAGGCCGAACAGGATGTTCATCAGCGTCGTCTTGCCGGCACCGTTCTCGCCGATGATGGCGTGGATCTCGCCGCAGCGGACCGCAAGGTCGATGCCGTCATTGGCGACGAATGCGCCAAAACGCTTGGTGATGCCAGTCAACTCGACGGCCATCGCGGCATTGCTGTGGAGGGTCGGCGACCCCGGCGTGTTCGACAACGTGGCTCTCGCAGATTGGACACTGATCCGCCGCGGCAAGCCGCGGCGGATCAGTGTAGCGCTTTCTTGGGAGGGAGGCGCTGTTGTTGGCTTATTTTGCCTTGGCGATCACGATCTTGCCGTCAACGATGCCCTTTTTGATCTCATCGAGCTTGGCGGTCATCTCTGCCGGGATCTTGGCGGCGATGTCATCGCAGACCTTGACCTCGACACCGCCCGAGGCGAGGTCGAAAGTGCGGGTGCCGGCGGTGATCTTGCGGCCCTCGACCTCGTCCTTGATCAGCGTGTAGACGGCGATGTCGCCGCGCTTCAGCATGCTGGCGAGCACATTTCCGGGAGCCGAGCCACACATGTCGATGTCGACGCCGATCGAATATTTGTCGACCGCGGCACTTGCCTGCATCACGCCTTCACCCGTCGGGCCGGCGACGTTGTAGACAATGTCGGAGCCTTGGCCGTAAAGCGCCTGGGCAAGTTCGCTTCCCTTGGCCGGGTCGTCGAAGGTTCCGGCGAAGACGGAGTTTACCTTGACGTCGGGCGCGGCATATTTGGCGCCTTGCTCGTAGCCGCCCAGGAAGTTGCGGATCACCGGGATATCTCGGCCGCCGACAAAGCCGATCGCCTTGCCGTCGCCGATCTTGTCGAAGGCGGTGCCCTTGGCTTCGATCATGCCGGCAAGCGCGCCGGCGACGAAGGATCCCTGCTCCTCGGCGAAATTGGCGTAGATCATCTTGGGGTTGTCGAGGACACCATCGATGAACACGAAGCGCTGGTCAGGATATTCGGCGCTGACCTTTTGCAGCGAGTCCACCAGCTCCCAGCCCATCACGAAGATGAGGTCGTACTGCTTGCCCTTGGCAAGATTCTCGAACTGCTGCTGGTAGTCGAGCGCGCGATTGCCGGTGTCGACCAGCTTGAGGTCGATGCCGAAATCCGTCTTGGCCTTGTTGAGGCCGTTGACGATCGAAACGCCAAAACCCTGTGCGAAGTATCCCGAGATCGCGGCCACGGAAACCTTGGCCTGTGCGGCGGCCGGTCCGAACGAAATGGCAAGCATCGTGCCGGCCAGAAATAAACTCTTGAGCGCCCTTTTCATGTCATTCCCCTTCAGCTTTTTTCAGCTTTTGAAGCCACGCTTTGACCATCCCCCACATATCGCCGGGACAACAGCGAGTTCGTTGATGGTCATATGAGTTTAGGAGCGGCTTAACAGGCTGTCAATCGTCATCCGATGCAGTTTTCTAGGCCCTTCGCCCACTTGCTCGACGTCTGCGCTTGACAAATGTCCATGGGCATAATTGTTGATACTCTAACGAGTTTTTATGAACGACGGGATGAAGGAAGCGAACAATGCCGGCTGTGGTGGTCAGGAAATTTCTTGTTCAGATCGAAGAGATATTCCATGAGGGCGGACCCCATGCGGCACGCCCGCTCAAGCGAGGCGCGGTCGTCGCGGTCATCGCCAACCCTTTTGCCGGACGCTATGTCGAAGAGATCACCGGCTTCATGGAAGACCTGAAGCCGCTCGGTCTCGATATGGCTCGGCGCCTGATCGACGCCATTGGTGAAGGCGGCCAGGCTATCGAAGGCTATGGCAAGGGTGCCATAGTCGGTGCCGCCGGCGAGCTTGAACATGGCGCGCTCTGGCACAATCCGGGCGGCTATGCGATGCGCGAACTGCTCGGCAATGCCAAGGCGATCGTGCCTTCGACCAAGAAGGTCGGCGGCCCCGGAACGCGCATCGACATCCCGATCACGCACATAAACGCCTCCTATGTGCGCAGCCATTTCGATGCGATCGAGATCGGCATTGCCGATGCGCCGCGCGGCGACGAAATGGCGGTCATCCTGGCGATGACCACCGGCGCACGCGTTCATGCACGGGTCGGCGGCCTTCCCGCCGCCGACATCAAGGGCGAGGACGGCTTGCGATGAACCCGGAAATCCGCCGTATCATCACCATCGTCGAGGAAACCCGGATCGAAGGCGGGCGACCCGTCGATCCGCCGACGCGGCGTGCCGCAGCCATCGCGGTGATCCGCAACCCCTATGCGGGTACCTACGTCGAGGACCTGTCGGCACTGAGCGCCATAGGCGAAGCCTTGGGCGATATCTTGCCCAAGCGCGCCGTCGCTGCTCTGGGCATCGCCGGCGACCGGGTCGAGAGCTTCGGCAAGGCCGCCGCCGTCGGCGCCGATGGCGAGCTCGAACATGCCGCCGCCATCCTTCATCCAAAGCTCGGTGCCCCGTTCCGCGACGTGCTCGGCAAGGGCGCCGCGCTCATTCCTTCATCGAAGAAGCGCGGCGGCCTCGGCGTGCCGCTCGATATTCCGCTCGGTCACAAGGATGCGGCGCGGGTGCGCAGCCATTTCGACGGCATGGAGGTTCGTGTTCCCGACGCACCGCGGGCCGACGAGATCGTCGTCGCTATCGCCGTCACCGATTCCGGCAGGCCGCACCCGCGCGTCGGCGGGCTGACCAAGGACAAGATTGTCGGGATTGACGGCGTCGGCTGACCGTCAGGCCGCCAGGACTTCCGGCACCCGCATCGCCGGAGGCGTATTTCTGCTCCGGCCGGTCCGCACCACGCCGTCGATGACGACCATTCCAATGCCTGGAAGATTGCCCAGCGCCACGCTGTCGAGCAGCCCGTCGCCGGCACCGCCGATCGCTTGATCCATGAAGATCAGGTCGGCGGCGCGACCGGCCTCGATGATGCCGCGATCATCCAGTCCGCGCACACGCGCCGTGTTGCCGCTGGCAAGACAGAACGCCACTTCCGGCGCGATACCACCCAGCGAAGCCAGCATGGTCAGGGTTCGCAGGATGCCGAGCGGCTGCACGCCGGATCCGGCCGGGCTGTCGGTGCCGAGGATGACGCGCGAAAGTTCGCCGCGCTGCCTTGCCAGGTCGAGCACGAACAGTCCGGTGCGCAAATTGCCGTTATGGACGATTTCAAGCGCCCTCGAGCCCTTCTCGCAGATCTGCCGTATTTCCGCGTCGGGCAGGGCGGTTGGCCCGCCATTGACGTGCGCGACGATGTCGGCGTCGACCTCCAGCACGACATCCGCGCCGATGCGGCCGGAGCCGGGCAGGGATGGACCGCCCGTGTGGGTCATCGAGGTCATGCCGTATTTGCGCGCCCAGGCGATCATCTGCCGGCCGGTCGGCCCGTCCTTGACGCCGCCAAGTCCGACCTCGCCGACAAGCGTCACGCCGGCCTCGGCGAGACTGCGGAAGTCTTCCTCGGTAAGGCCGGGTTCCAGGATCGGTGCCCCGGCCAGGATCTTCATGCCGTTCGGACGGAAGTTGGAGAAGGTGCGTTGGGCAGCGATCGCCAGCGCCTTCAGCCCGACAAGGTCGCGCGGTCGGCCCGGCGTGTGGACTTCACCCGCCGAGATCATGGTGGTGACGCCGCCATGCACAGTCGAATCCATCCAGCCGATCTGGTTCTGCCGAGGCGTCCAGTCGCCGGCCACCGGATGGGCGTGGTTATCGATAAGACCCGGCGAGACCGCACAGCCCATCGCATCGATGATCGTCGCCGCGCTGCCGCCATCAATGTCGCCTGCCTTGCCAATGCTGGTGATGCGTCCATCGCTCACGACGATGGTGTCGGCGTCGATGATCGGTTGTGCGAGATCGCCACTCAGCATGAGACCGATATTGCGGACGACGAGCGTGTTGGCAGACGACTGGGAGTCGGACGACATCGGTTCTCACTTTTGCTGTTATGGAAAAAAGGACTGGACGCGGCTTATTTGCCGCCGTCGCCATTCGATGGGTCGTCGTCGTTGATGCGCTGGAGCAGGCGAAGCAGCGTCGCCTGCTCAGCCGGTGAGAGCGGCGACAGGAACCGCCGCCCGACCTCGACGCTGCGTTCGAGCCGCTCCAGCGTATAGTCGGTCCCTTTGCCGGTCAGCGCGATCATCGTCAGGCGTTGGTCGGTTTCGGAGGCGCTGCGCGTGATCAGCCCGTGTTTGAGCAGTTTGCGCATGACGATGCTGATGGTCGACGGGTCCATCGCCGTCAGCCGGCCGAGATGGTTCTGCGAGACTTCGCCATGCTTGAGGATCGTGGCGAGCGCCGCGAATTGCGTTGGCGAAAGGTCTTCGCCGGCCATCACCTGCTGGAAGCGCAACGTCGCGCGCTGATGCGCCCGGCGGATGACGTGCGCCGGGTGGCGGTCCAATTCATAGCCGGTCTCGGCGTATTGTTGCAGCACTTGCTCGCGGCTCGGGGGTGCATCGCCGCTCGGCGTTTTCGGCGTCGCGCCTTTTTCGGATTGCGGTTTCTTTTCAGTCGTCACACCGGACTCCTATCGCCGCTGTCTTGGATGTCGCCGGTTTGAAAAAAGCTCAAGCCGCGACCTCCGCTGGTTGAAGCGACCTCCCGTCGCGGAGGGCTGCGACGACATCAGCCGAATCGCTGACCACGCCGAAATGGGTCGCTATGTCATAGAGCGAGCTTTCCTGCTCGCGTGGTCCCGTCGCCGCGCAGCAATCGCTTGGCACCACCACCTCATAGCCCTCGAAAAAGGCATCATGGACGGTCGAGCGCACACAGATGTTGGTGACCACGCCGAAGATGATCAACTGATCGGTCTGCATGTCTTTCAGCGTCAGGTCGAGGTCGGTTTGAAAGAAGGCCGAGTAGCGCCGCTTGATCACATGGATCTCGTCATCGCGGGCGCCGAGATCCTCGATGATCTCCGGCCCCCAGCTTCCATCCAGGCAATGCGGTGTGCGCTTCAGCCATTCGCGCTCGCGTCGCATGCCCGGCCGGTGGCTGTCATGGACCCAGATCACCGGCACGCCGGCGGCGCGCGCGGCCTCGATCACGGCCAGTTGCGGCGCGACCAGCGTCTCGTACCCAGGCAGGACCATGGCCCCGCCGGGCTTGCAGAACTCATTGACCATATCGATGACGATAACGGCTGCACGGCGTGGATCGAGGCGCACCGCGTCATCGTGCCGATGTGAGGAAAAACTGTCCACGGACATGGCGAGCTCCTTTGACCGATCGTTGATGCTCATACAAAAAACCCTAGCGGATGCCAAGTCAATCCCGTTCGACGCAAAGCGTGCTGGTCGGCCTTGCGCACCGCGCTCCGACAAGCGTATGCGCTATTTGTCCATCGCGAAATGGCCTTGACAACGCTTGTCAGGCATGTGCTCGATTTGTATGACCATCAACAATATTCAAGCCGCTTAATTGCGGAGCCGAGGCCGAGATATGAAAACCATCGTCACCGGAGCCAGCGGCCTGCTTGGCCGCCATGTGGCCGAGGCTCTGGTTGCGGCCGGCCACGATGTGCTTGGTGTCGATGCCGTGGTGCCGGGTGAGGTCGTATGGCGCCACGCAACCGCCGATTTGACCGATCTGGGATCGACACTGCAGCTGGTGCGCGATTGCGATGCCGTTGTGCATGTCGCGGCCATTCCGCGGCCGACCGGCCGGGCCGGCGGCGAGGTGTTCAAGACCAACATCACGACCGCCTACAATGTGGTCGAGGCAGCTGCCATGGCCGGCGCCAGGCGCTTCGTCTATGCCTCGTCCTTCAGCGTTTTCGGCTATCCCTTTTTCGAGAAACCTGTGCGGCCGCCCTATCTGCCGGTCGACTTGAACCATCCGGTCGGCGCGCAGGACCCGTACGGCCTGTCGAAATGGCTGGGCGAGGAAATCGTCGACGCGGCGGTGCGCCGGGGGGCCTTCTCGGCGGTCAGTATCCGCATGCCGTGGATCCAGACGCCGGGTTCTTTTTTCGAGGGCGTCGGGCCGCGCCGCGCCACCGCCGACAGTGCCCGCGACCTGTGGGCCTATCTCGATGCGCGCGACGCCGGGCAGGGCTTCCTGCGGGCGCTTGAATGGCAAGGCGATGGCCATCTGCGCGTCCTCCTGAGCGCCGCCGACACATTCATGGAAGAGGAGACCGAAGCGCTCGTGCGCCGGGTCTATCCTGATGTCGCTCTGTCGCGGCCGATCGCCGGCTTCGGCGCCGTGCTCGACACGGTCCATGCGCGCGAAACGATCGGTTTCGAACCAAAGTATTCATGGCGTTCCTATCCAAAGCCGGAGACCGAAGGATGAAACGGTTCGACCAGAAAAAGGTCCTCGTCACCGGCGGCGCCGGCGCGATCGGCAGCGCAGCGGTGCGGCGTTTCCTTGACGAAGGCGCGCGGGTCGCCATTGTCGACCGCAATGGCGCGGCGGCGCGGCAATTGGCCAGCTCCCTCGGCGACGACGCCCTGGCGATCGAGGCTGACGTCACCGATGAAGCGGATGTGCGGCGCGCCGTCGCAACGATCGTCGAGGCGTTCGGCGGCCTCGACGTGGTGTTCAACAATGCCGGAATTTCCGGCGTCGTCGCTCCCGTTCACGACCTGCCGGTCGAAGACTGGGATACGACCATCCGCATCAATCTGCGCGGCATCTTCCTCGTGCTGCAGGCGTCGCTTCGGGCGATGATCGAGGCCGGGACCGAAGGCTCGATCGTCAACATGGGCTCGTCCATGGCCGGTTGGGACATCCTTTCGGGTGGTGCCGGCTATGTCGCTTCCAAACACGGGGTGGTCGGCCTGACGCGGGTCGCAGCGCTCGATGCCGCGCCTTACGGCATACGCGTCAACGCCATCTGCCCCGGCGTGATCGAGACGACGCTTGGCGTACCGGTTTCCGGCGACGGCGAATTCAAGAGCAGCGTCCAGCATTTCGCCGACCGCATTCCGTTGCGCCGCATCGGCCAGCCGGACGATGTCGCGGCCGCCGTGGCTTTCCTGGCCTCCGACGAGGCGAGGCACGTCACAGGCGTGGATTGGCTGATCGACGGCGGCCAGACCTTGCAGAGCTGGGCCAACGCGCCGGCTGGCGGCGCGTTTCCGAAATTTCGCTAAAGTCTTTTCGGCGGCATTGCCTGGATGATCCGAACGGCAAGATCGAGATCGGCGAGCCCGCCCGAAAGCGGCGTGCGCGGCTTCGCGCCGCCATGGACGCAATCGGCGAAATGCAGCCATTCGCGGCGGAACGACGTATCCGGAACGCCAGGCAGAGCGCGTTCGGATGCAGCTTCGCCTGTGGTTTCGCGCAGCCGGACGGTCGCCGAGGCATTGCGGAAATAGGGGTTCTGGAATTCGATCCGCACCTCGTCGCGCTCACCATGCACGTGGATCCACTCGTCCCACCATTCATACTGGGCAAGTGCCATGTCGAAGAGGCAAGGGACGCCGCCATAATCGAGCACGGCCAGCAGCTGGTTGGGACCGGTCTGCTGTGCATGCACGACGCGGTCCGGCGTGCCGAAAGCGCCGCGCATGACGGCAAGGTCGTGGCTGGCGAGGCTGAGCAGTACAAGATAGAGATCGCGATAGCCGGCATGGTCCACACCGAGCGCCGCCTCGATGCGCCGAGCGACCGTTTCGCGTCCCGCCGCTAACACATCGGCCGGCACGTCGGTGACCCTGGTCTGCGTGTAGAGTTGGCCATAACGGTCGAAGCGGCCCGCGAAATCGTGGACATGGATCGACTTCGGCCGGCCGATGGCGGCGATGCGCTCCAGCCCGATCTCATAGCCGGGATCATAGAATTTCATGTAGCCGACAAGGGCGACGAGGCCGCTCCGCTCGGCCTGCTCGACCAGCGGGCGCGCCTCCTGCGGCGTGAAGGCAAGCGGCTTCTCGACGATCAGGTGCTTGCCGGCTCGGATTGCATCGGCGACCATCTCGCCATGATCGTAGGTGCAGATCACGACCGCATCGACATTCGGGTCGGCAAGCAGCGCGCGATGGTCGGTATATCTGGCAGTGACGCCATAATGTTCCGCCACCTTGTCGACCGTGCCGGAAGAGATGTCGCACAAGGCGGCGATGCGAAACGCCGGCAATTCCATGAGATAAGGCAAGTGCATCAACTGGGCGATCTCGCCGCAGCCGATGACGCCAACGCCAATGACGCGATCCTGCATGTCAACCCTTCACGGCGCCGGCTGTCAGGCCGGCGATGAACTGCCGTTGCATGGCGACAAAGACGACGATCACCGGCAGTGTCGTGATCGTCAACGCGGCGAAATAGAGCGTCCAGAGCGAGTCGTATTGCTGGAAGAAGCTGACCAGTCCAAGCGGAATGGTCTGCACTAAAGGGTCGCGCAACAGCAGGAAGGCCAGGAAGAAATCGTTCCAGATCTCGATGAAGCCGAAGATGAGGATCAGCGCCACGCCCGGCCGCACCAGGGGCAGCATGATGTGGATCAGGATCTCGAGCCGGCTGGCGCCATCGATGCGAGCGGCATCTTCGAGGTCGGCCGGCAATGTGATGAAGAAGCTGCGCAGGATGAAGACCGAAAGCGGCAGCGACGTCGCGGCATAGATGAAGGCAATGCCGAGCCGGCTGTTTATCAGGCCGAGATCGCGCGCCACCAGGAACAGCGGAATGGCCATCACCTGCGGCGGCACCAGCATGGCCGCAACTGCGACTGCGACCACAAGACCGCGTCCGGGGAAACGAAGACGCGCCACCGCATAGGCGCACGGCGTCGCGACGGCCACCAGGATGATCAATGCCGAGCCGGTGACGAAGATGCTGTTGACGATGCGCGATCCCATGCCGGCGATCCGCCAGGCATCGGCATAGTTCTGCAGCACCAGGCTCGATGGCGGACCCCAGACATTGCTGAGCATTTCCTGTTTGGTCTTGAGCGAACCGAACAGCACCCAAAGCAGCGGATAAAGGGTCTCGAAGAGCACGAGAATGAGCGCGGCATAGATGCCGCCAAGTTCGAGGATGCCGCGCATGCCGAGGCGCTGCATGAGCCCGCGACGGCGAGAGCCGGCGGCGCCATCATCCAGGGGAAGCGGAGGGTTGGCGGCTGCTCTCATCAGACGTCGAGCCTTTGCCGCCGCATCAGGGCCAGCAGGCCGACGCTGGCCAGCCCGACGATCATGAACAGCACATAGCCGATCGCCGCGGCGTAGCTCATGGCGCCGTCCTGGAAGGCCTTGCTCATCATGTAGGTGAGCACCACTTCGGTGGCGTGGTTCGGACCACCCTTGGTCAGGACATAGACGATGTCGAAGTTGCGCACGAAGGCGCCGGAAAGGCCGAGGATGGTGTTGATGAAGATGATCGGCATCATCATCGGAACGGTGACGTGCCGGAAGCGCTGCAAGGGGCCGGCGCCGTCCATCTTCGCCGATTCATAAAGCTCCGAGGGGATCGTCTGCAGCCCGGCCAGATAGATGACGGCATGGAAGCCGAGCCATTTCCAGACATCGACGACGATGATCGAGTAGAGCGCGATGTCGGCGTCGCCGAGCCATGATCGTTTCAGCCCGGCGAGGCCAATGAGATCGAGCCCGCTGTTGAGCAGGCCGAAGACGGGATTGTAGATCCAGGACCAGAGCAGGCCGACGGCGACGAAGGACATCGTCACCGGGATGAAGGCGGCGGCGCGAAAGAAGGCGCGGCCGAGCAGCGCCCGGTTCAGAAGCAGCGCCAGCCCGAGGCCGAGCACGTTCTTCAGGACGACGACGGCAACGACGAAAATCAGATTATTGCGCAGCGCACCGAGGAAGATGCGATCATGCGCCAGGCGCATGTAGTTGGAGAAGCCTGCCCAGGTCGGGTCGGAAAACCCGTCCCAATTGTGCAGGCTGAGCCAGAAGCCGTTGACGAACGGCCAGAGGTAGAAAAGACCGAAGAGGATCGCGGCGGGCAGGATCATGACGAAGGCCGTAGCCCCGTCCCCGGCATCGAAACGCCAGGTGCCGGATCGGCTCGAAACAGGAGCCGCCTTTTGCGGTCGCGTGCTCACGCGGCCTTCGCGCCTTGCGGGGTCAGCACCAGCCCGAGCGTGTCCCTGACATAGGCGATGCTCTCGAGCGTGCTTTGCTCTGCCGTTTTCCTGGACGCATCCAGCTCGATGATGGCGAGCCCATCGTAGTTTGCATCCAGCAGGACGTCGACGATGCCGGCGAGATCGACGACCCCGGCGCCGAGCTCGCAAAAGGCGCCATAGCGGTCATAGCCCTTCAGCGCCGGATCGACCCTGGTGTCCTTGAAATGCATGTAGCGCACGGCCGAAATGTAGGTCTTTACCGCGTCGACCGGATCGGAATTGGTATGCGCAAGATGCGCCGGATCGATGCACAGGCCGGCCAGATCGGTATCCAGTTCATCCATCATGCGATCGAGCTGGTCGCGGCGCTCGATGAAGGTGTCGAGGTGCGGGTGATAGACCGTCTCGATGCCAAGGTCCTTTGTCCGCCTGCCGATATCCTCGAGCGCCCGGCAAAAGGCGCGGTAGTCGTCGGCCGTGTGCGCCCCGGCAGCGGCTTCCGATGGACCGCCGCCGAGAACCAGCACCGGTGAGCCGAACCCCTTCAACATCCTGGTCAGCGCGACGAGCACATCCCGTTCATAGGGCCAGGCGACGGGGTTGGTGAAGATCGCATTGACGTAGAAGGAGGAGAGCTTGATGCCATACTCGCTCTGGCCTTCCGACAGCAGCGCATAGCGCCGCAAGATGTCGGTGTCGGTGGTCACCCCCATCGGCGCCTGGTTGCCGAGCTGCATGTATTTGCGGGCGTATTGGTCCGACAGGCTGGTGAAGGCGAGGATCTCGAACCAGCCGAAGCCCTGGTCTGCCAGGAACTTGATGGCTGGCCGTAGCGGAAGGCCGGTCAGGTCCCAGCTGTTCAGATGATAACCGATCGAGAAGCGCTGCCGTTCGGCGCGATGTGTCGTCATGTGTTCTCTCCGATGGGCGAGGCTGCCCGAAGCAGGCAGCCTCTGTTTTTCTTGCCTGGCGCATCAGCCCGACCGGATGTGCGCTCGCTTGCAGGCGCTACTTCAGGGCCTCATTTGGGCGGCCAACTGCCCTGGGCCTTGAGGTCGTCGAAAATGGCCTGGATCGATGCGGCGGCATCTTCGGGCGTGGTCGTGCCACCGACGATGCCGGCGATTGCCGAAGACGTGGCGCTCGCGACCTCCGAGGGCCAGATCCAGTCGAGGAACTTGATCGTGTTCGGGAAGGCTTGCTTGCGCAGTTCGACGGCATAGGCATCGTCGACCTGCGGCACGCCCTTGATCGAGGCCGCGATCGGCTGTTCCGGCGCGAGGTAGAGCGTCGCGACCTCGGGCCTTGTCAAATATTCGATGAACTTGACCGCGGCATCGAGCTTCTCGGGCGGGATCGAGGAGGCGACGCACATGCCGTTGTCGGCACCGCCGCCATGGCCAGGCGCGCCCGGCGTTCCGTCCATTTTCGGAAAGGCGAAGACGCCCCATTTGAAGTCCTTGACGCTCGACTGCAGCGACGGGATTTCCCAGGTGCCGCCATAATACATGGCGCTCTTGCCGGCGGCGAAGGCCGCACGCATGCCGTCCTGGTCGACGGAAAGCGAATCCTTGGAAAGGATGCCATCATCGACCCATTGCTTGATCAGCTTGAACCCCTCGACATCGGGCGCGTCGGTGAATTTCGCCGTGCCCTCGAGGTTCTTCTGCGTCTTGCCGACCGGGTCGCCCGAGGCCTGCGAAAAGGTCTCGAAGTACCACATCGGCCACATCACGGTGTTAGAGCCCTGATGCAGCAGAGGGATCACGCCCGCGGTCTTGAACTTCGGCACGGCTGCCTTCAGGTCGTCATAGGTTGGCGGGACAGGAATGGCGAGCTTCTGAAAGAGATCGACATTGTAGAAGATCGTCGATGTCGACAGCGTCGAGATCGGCACGCCGTAGACTTGGCCGTTGACCGTGAAGGCGCCAAGTGCGGCGGCGTCGATCCTGTCCTGGAACGGCTTGATCTTGTCGGTAATCGGCATCACCAGTTTTCGCCTGACATAGGCGCCATTGGTGTAGAAGGCCGGGCAGGCGATCAGATCCATTTCCTGGTTTGCAAGTTTTGCGGTCATCACGCGCTGGATGGAATCGGTTTGCGGCCCCTGGGCATCCCACTCGACCGCGGCGACGTCGGGGTTGGCCTTGAGGAAGCCGTCGATAACCTGCTGCTGGATTTTCTTCTGCTCGTCCGGCGGTTGGCGCGGCGCGAGTTCGTCGAGCGCCGAGCCGCCGAAGATCTTGAGCGTGATCCCTTCGGCGTGGCCGATGCCGGGCACTGTGATCAGGCCGAGGCCTAGCAGTGCGGTGGCAAGGATGGGAGCGGCGGAACGTTGTTTCGGACGATGGGTCACTCTCTGCTGAAGGGGCATCTGGCTCTCCTTTACGCCAATGCCGAGGGGCGACCTCGGGACCAATATCGTTGATGGTCATATGATCTTGGTCGCCTGTTGATGTTTTTGTCAATCGGCAAGAATGCCTATTATTTCATCGATCGCACCGCCCCCCTTTCGTGTTCGGCGTGGCCCGTGCGGTGTTCGATTTGCCTGGGCAGTGATCTGCAAGAAGATCGGCAAACCAATTGTCGGATGCCGGCTGGTCCCGGTAACGGACAAGCCCCAATCTTCGCGATCTACTTCACGCCGATGCCGGCGGTCAGGCCGCCATCGATCTTGTAGTCCGCGCCAGTGCAGAAGCCGGCCTTCGACGAACACAGGAAAGCGATGAGTTCAGCCACTTCCTCCGGCTCGCCGATGCGCCCGATGGGGTGCGCTTCGCCGAAGCGCTTGTAGGCGGCCTCGACATCGGCATCCGTGCCGTTCTCGCCGCGGGCGGCCTTCTCCAGGATCGGGGTGCGGATCGAGCCCGGGCTGACGGAATTGACGCGGATGCCGGAGCGCGCATGGTCGAGGGCCAGGGCACGCGTCAGCGTGTGGATGGCGCCCTTGGTGGTGGCATAGGCGGCGACGTTTTGCTGGCAGGCAAAGCCCTGCACCGAAGCGACGTTGATGATGGCGCCGCCGCCCCTGCGGACCATTTCCGGGATGCCGAAATGCGCTGTCAGATAGATCGACCCGACATTGACCGACATCGCCCTGTTCCAGGTCTCGAAATCGGTGCTGGTCGCGGTTCCGTACGGATGCACCGCCGCCGAATTGACGATGATATCGAGGCCGCCGAACCGCTCGACGCCAGTCGCGACCGCGTCGCGAACCTGATCGGGCACGGAGACGTCGGCGCCTATGACCAGCGCCCCGGCTGCGGAGCTTTCCAGTTCCCATTTCAGCGCAGCGTTGGCCGCGCGGTCGATGCCGCAGGCGACGATCGCAGCACCCCCTGCAGCGAGGCGTCTGGCGGTTGCGAGGCCAATCCCGGTCGTGCCCGTCACCAAAGCCACCTTGCCGTCGAAATCCTTCATTGGGAAAACTCCTTCATTCGCTGTCCGAAACCGTTCCTAGTTTGACACCCATTGTGGTCCAACAATAGGTTGCCGTTCTCTCGCAGAAGGAAGCGGCAATGGAACAGTGCTGGCGCTGGTATGGACCGAACGATCCGGTAACGCTCGATCATGTCAGGCAGGCCGGTGCGACCGGCGTGGTGAGCGCCTTGCACGATATCTACGACGGTCGCGCCTGGCCGCTCGAGAGCATTCTGGAGCGCAAGCGTGTCATCGAGGCCGCCGGCCTGACATGGTCGGTGGTCGAGAGCATTCCGGTCCACAACTCCTTCAAGATCGGCACGCCGGAACGCGAGCGCTACGCCGGCTACTATCGCGACTCAATCCGCGCGCTCGCCAAGGCCGGCATTGCGACGGTCTGCTACAATTTCATGCCGGTGGTCGACTGGACGCGCACGGATCTCGCCTATCGGCTGCCAACGACAGGTTATGCGCTGCGTTTCGACGCGATCGATTTCGCGGCCTACGATTTGTTCGTGCTGAAGCGCGTCAATGCCGAGGCCGGCTATACCCCCGCCCGCATCGCCGAGGCGGAAGCGCGGCTGAAGGAATTGAGCAGCGAAGCTATCGACAGGATCGAGCGCAATCTGATCGCCGGCCTGCCGGCAACCGAGCGCAGTTATAACAGGGACAGTTTTCGCGAGGCCCTGGCGGAATACGACGCGATCGGACCAAAGGAGCTGCGCGACAACCTTGCCTGGTTCCTGCGCGAGATCATTCCTGTGGCCGAAGAGGAGGGGGTGCGCATGTGTATCCATCCCGACGACCCGCCCTTCTCGCTCTATGGCCTGCCACGCATCGTTTCGACCGCCGAGGATGCGCGTTTCATCCTCAACGCCGTCGACAGCCCCGCCAACGGCCTGACGTTCTGCACCGGCTCTTATGGCACGCGCGCCGACAACGACATCGTCGCCATGGTCAAGGAATTCGCCGACCGCATCCATTTCGCCCATCTGCGCAACATCACCATCGAGGATGACGGCTCGTTCCACGAGGCCGAGCATCTCGAGGGCGGCACGGACATGGCGAATGTGATTCTCGCTCTGATGCAGGAAGAGGCACGCCGCCGCCGAGAGGGCCGTGCCGACTGGCGTATTCCGATGCGGCCCGACCATGGCCATCTGCTCGCCGACGACATCGGCAAGACCAGGATCAATCCCGGCTATTCGCTGATCGGCCGGCTGAAAGGCCTCGCCGAGCTGCGTGGCATCATGCGCGCCATCGAGCGGTTCGAGCTGGCTTGAGCGGGCCCCTCAGTTCGGCTGGCAGGATCTGAAACTATCGCGCCGGTTTTGCACTTCCGCGGTGCTTATATGCCACATTGCTGAGAAACGCCCTGGGTCGCATCGCGCCAGGGCAGCCATGCGCTGCCGCAGTTCGGCGAAGCTGGGCATGGATTGTCCGCATGGCTTGACGACAACCTTGGTGATGCGGCTCGACACTGGCCGCTTCGACACCATCCAGTAATGGATTGTCACAAACACCGCGATCTTTAGGAAAAATCTCCACGCGCGATGCTTTGAATTACACTAAATCCATAGACAAAGATCGATCCCGTGCTGAGCGCGTTTGTCTGGGTTGTCATATGGCAAAATCTCCTATTATTCTCAATGGCTTCACCATGAATGCCGTCTCCCATGTCGCCTACGGCCTTTGGCGTCATCCGGCCGACCAGGCCTATCGACATGCCGAGCTCGACTACTGGATCGAACTTGCCAAAGCACTGGAGGAGGGCGGCTTCGATTGCTTGTTCATCGCCGACGCGCTGGGCCTTCTCGACGTCTATGGCGGTGGATACGACGCCTCGCTGGCAAAGGGCGTGCAGTCCCCCGTCAACGATCCGCTGTTGCTGGTCTCAGCGCTTGCCGGCGCGACAAGCCGGCTGGGTTTCGGCGTCACCGTTTCGACGACCTACGAAAAGCCATATCTGCTGGCGCGCAAATTCACCACGCTCGATCATCTCACCAAGGGGCGGATCGCCTGGAACGTCGTCACCTCGCAGCTCGACAGCGCGGCGCGCAATCTCGGTCTCGACAGGCAGGTGGCGCATGACGAGCGCTACGAGATCGCCGACGAGTTCATGGATGTCGCCTACAAGCTCTGGCAGGGTTCCTGGGAAGACGGTGCCCTGGTGCGTGATCGCGGCAGCGCCGCCAACCCGGACGGTCTCTATACCGATCCGGAAAAGGTCCATCCGATCGGTCATTCCGGTCGCTACTTCAATGTTCCGGGTCCGCATCTCTCGGAGCCCAGTCCGCAGAGGGTGCCGGTGCTGTTCCAGGCGGGCGGTTCGCCGCGCGGCCAGCGCTTTGCCGCTCGTCACGCGGAGGTGGTCTTTGTCGCCGGTGCCGATGTCGATGGCATCCGCCGCAATGTCGCTGAGGTGAAGCGGCTTGCCCGCGATGAAGGCAGGGCTCCAGGCAGCATCAAGTTCATATCCGCGGTCTCGGTGATCACGGATGAAACCGACGCCGCCGCGGCCGCCAAGCTCGCTGACTACAGGTCGCACTACGATGTCGAAGGCGCGCTGGTGCATTATTCGGCAACGACCGGCATCGATTTTTCCAGGCACGATCTCGACCAGCCTATCCGCTACACCGAAACCGATTCCAACCGCTCCCTGCTGCGCATGTTCGACGACCCGTCGTCGGGCCGCCAGTGGACCTTGCGCCAGGCGTTTTCCCCGGAGGGCGGTTTTGGGCGCGGCAAGTCGTTTGTCGGCGGTCCGAAGACCGTTGCGGACGAGCTCGAGCAATGGCTGGAAGCCACCGATACCGACGGCATCAATTTGACGCATGTGGTCAGCCCCGGCAGCTTCATCGATTTCTCCGCCCATGTCGTTCCCGAGTTGCGGCGGCGCGGGCGCATTCGCGAGGATCTCGGTCCCTCGCTGCGCTCCAGGCTCTTCGGGCGTGACAGCCGCCCGCCCGCCGATCATCCGGCGGCGCAACACGCTTTCTCGCAGGGCCGTCAGCCGGAGGCTTTGGTATCATGACCATCCACGCCACCGTTCAGCATGAACAGCGCAGCGATTTCCAAGGCTGGGCCGAGAAGGCCGAGGAGGTCGTGCGCGAACTCAAGCGAACAGCTGCAGCGCGCGATCTGGCCGGGGCCGCCCCGCATGCCGAGATAGACCTTTTGCGTCTGGCCGGCCTGCTGACGATCTATATTCCCAAGCGATTTGGCGGCGGTGGCGCGACGCCGACCGAAGTGCTCAGGATCGTCCGCATCCTGGCCAGGGGCGATACATCGATAGCCCAGATCGTCATCTACCATCTCTTCGGCACGGCAATCGGATTGGACGGCGACAACAAGTCCCTGATCGAAAGACGGCTTCAAGGCTTTCTCTCCAAGGGCTGGTTTCATGCCGGCATCGCGCAGGCCGCCTATGAGCCGCTTGTCGAGGCGAGGCAGGTGGACGGCGGTTTCGTGCTCAACGGCGCCAAGCCTTTCACCAGTGGTGCGCAGGTGGCCGACACGCTGCAGGTCTGGGTGCGCTTTGCCGGGAGCACGCGGATCGCCGGCACCGATGCCAGCGGTCATATCGGCCAGTTCATCGTCGCCAACCCCACGTCAGGCCTCAGCTTCGGCAATGACTGGGACAATATCGGCCAGAGGCTAACGGTGAGCGGCAGTGCGGCGCTCGAAAATGTCGCCGCATCCGCCGACGATCTGGTCGGGCATTGGCCTGATGATACGGTTCATCCGCCGCATGCCACGCTGCATGTGCCGATCGTTCATGCAGCCTTCGGCGAACTTTATCTCGGCACCGCCCTTGCCGCCCTGGAAGACGCCAGGGATTACGTCACCCAACGCGGCAGGCCATGGCTGTCCTCGCCGGCAAAGAAAGCCTCCGAGGACACGCTGGTTGTCGAGCGCTTCGGCCGGCTTTCGATCGCGCTGGCGTCCGCGCAGGCGCTCGCGGACGCCGCCGGCGAGGCCGTGCAGCGCGCCTTCGAGCGAGGCAGGGATCTCACCGCGGAAGAGCGTGGCCATGCCGCGGCAATCGCCTACCAGTCGAAGGTGCATTCGACCGAGGTCGCCCTGGAGGTGACGTCGCGCATATTCGAACTGACCGGCGCCCGCTCCACGGCGCGCTCGTTCGGCTTCGACCGCTACTGGCGCAACGTCCGCACCCACAGCCTGCATGATCCCGTCCACTACAAGGTGCTGGAAGTCGGTGACTTCGCGCTTAACGGCCGTGTGCCGCCGCCAACCTACTATTCGTGAGCCGAAGCATGGTAAGTTCCACCCATAAGGCGGTCAAGCCTCTCATCCTCAACGGCTTCGGTATGACCGTGGTCGGTCACGTGTCGGCGGGCCTCTGGCGTCATCCGAGCGACCGCGCCCACACCTACACCAGCCTCGAATACTGGACCTCGCTGGCCAAGCTGCTCGACGACGGCGGCTTCGACGCGCTGTTCCTCGCTGACGCGCTTGGCCACCTCGATGTCTTCCGGGGGACATCGGATGCGTCGCTGCGCACCGCAGCCCAGTCGCCGGTCAACGACCCGCTGCTGCTGGTCTCGGCAATGGCCGCCGCCACCAGGCATCTCGGCTTCGGCATCACCGTGTCGACCACTTACGAGCAGCCCTATCTCCTGGCCCGCAAGTTCACCACGTTGGATCATCTGACCAAGGGCCGCATCGCCTGGAACGTCGTCACCTCGGTTCTGGAATCGGCGGCGAAGAATCTCGGTCTGGAACGCCAGATCGACCATGACGAGCGTTACGATCTGGCGCAGGAATTCCTGGATGTCACCTACAAGCTCTGGGAGGGATCCTGGGAGGACGGGGCGGTCGTGCACGATCGCGAGAAGGGGCTCTACACCGACCCTTCCAAAGTCCATCCGATCGGCCATCTCGGCAAATATTTCTCCGTGCCCGGCGCGCATCTCGCGCAGCCCAGTCCGCAGCGCACGCCGCTTCTGTTCCAGGCGGGAACCTCGCCGCGCGGGCGCGAATTCGCTGCTCGCAACGGCGAGGTGGTGTTCCTCGGCGGCACCAGCACGGCCTCCATCCGCCGCTCGGTCGAGGCGATCCGTGCCCGCGCCGTCGAACTCGGACGGGCGCCGGATGCGATAAAGTTTATCACCGCGGTCACCGTCATCACCGGAGCCACGGACGAAGAGGCTGAGGCCAAGCACAAGGACTATCTATCCTACACCAGTGTCGAAGCGGCCCTGGCGCTGTTTTCGGCATGGACCGGCGTCGACTGGTCGCAATACCCACTCGACCACCCGCTCGAATATATCGAGACAAATGCCGGCCGTTCAGCCCTTGCCAATCTGACGCGGATCGATGCCGACCGGCGCTGGACCGTGGCCGGGATCGCCGAGTATATCGGGCTCGGCGGCATCCATCCCAAGCTGGTCGGCTCACCGCAGAGGATCGCCGACGAGCTCGAACGCATCGCCGATGAATCCGGCGTCGACGGCTTCAACCTGGCCTATGTCGTCAGTCCGGGCACGTTCGAGGACTTCATCGAATTCGTCGTCCCGGAGCTGCGGCGGCGGGGTCGCATCCGGGAACGTGGCGCGCCCGGCACCACGATCCGCGAGCGCTTCCAGGGAGCGGGCCAGCGGCTGCTGCGCGACGACCACCCGGGAACAGCCGCACGCGACCGCTCGAACTGGGGTACCATCGTCGAGGCGGCCGAGTGAGCGGCATCCATCTCCACTGGTATCTGCCGACCAACGGCGACAGCCGGGAAATCGTCGGCTCTGGCGATGATTCCCATCTCGGCAACGGCCCGTCACGATCGCGGTTTCGGGAAGCGAGCCTCGATTATCTCTCGCTGGTCGCCAAGACCGCGGAGACGTTAGGCTTCGAAGCCGTGCTGACGCCGACCGGAACCTGGTGCGAGGATGCCTGGATAGTCACGGCAGCACTGGCGCAGGTCACGACGCGGTTGAAGTTCCTCGTCGCCTTCCGTCCCGGCCTGATCTCGCCGACGCTGGTCGCCCACCAGGCGGCGACCCTTCAGCGCATATCGGGTGGGCGGCTGCTGCTCAACGTCGTCACCGGAGGCGATCCGCGGGAGCAGAAACGCTTCGGCGAGCATCTCGGCCACGACCAGCGCTATGAACGCACGGGAGAGTTCCTCGAGATCCTGCGCGGCGTGGTCCTGCCAGCCGGTTCGGGCCGGCGCTTCGATTTCAGGGGAAAGCACTATGACATCGAAGGCGCCCAGATCGATTTCGGCAAATGGCCGCTTCCCGATATCTTCTTCGGTGGCGCAAGTGGTGCTGCGCAAGCGGTCGCCGCGCGCCATGTCGACACCTATCTGGTCTGGGGCGAGAGCCCGGCAACCGAGGCTGCCCGGATAGGCCATGTGCGGGAACTCGCCGCCGCGCAGGGCCGCAAACTAAGCTTCGGCATACGCCTGCATGTCATCAGTCGCGATACCGAGGCGCAGGCCTGGGAGGAGGCCGAGAGGCTGCTGGAGAGACTGACGCCGGAGCGGATCGCGCAGGCGCAGGCAATCCTGGCGCGCACGGAATCGGCCGGCCAGCGCCGGATGAACGCGTTGCATAGCGACAGCGGCACCGCGGCGCTCACCGCGCGCAGCGTGCGCGATCTCGAAATATCGCCGCATCTGTGGGCCGGCTACGGCTTGGTTCGCGGCGGCGCCGGCACGGCGATCGTCGGCAGCCACGAGCAGGTCGCGTCCCTCATCGAGGAGTACCACGCCGTCGGCTTCGACCACTTCATCCTGTCGGGCCAGCCGCATGTCGAGGAAGCCTATCATTTCGCCGAAGGCGCGCTGGCGGTCTTGAAATCGAAGGGGCTGCTCGCAGCCTGAAACATGTGCGGCCTCAGGTGGACGCGACAATGGAGCATGACGAGAAGACAATGTCGGACATTCAGATCTATCCGGGCCTCAGCGACGCCGAATTCGAGACCTGGGCCGAGAAGGCCCGCGACGTGGCGCAGCAACTCGCGGCAACGGCGCTCGAACGCGACCGGGCGAACA
Organism: Mesorhizobium sp. M0491; assembly: GCF_040321265.1. NCBI lineage: Bacteria > Pseudomonadati > Pseudomonadota > Alphaproteobacteria > Hyphomicrobiales > Phyllobacteriaceae > Mesorhizobium > Mesorhizobium sp. M0491. Next base: position 84,096 of record NZ_JAMYRE010000014.1, on the reverse strand, counting down.
AGGACCCGGTGGAAGAACTGGCGCTGCTGCGCGACAGCGGCCTGCTCGGCCTGGCTGCGCCACGCGAATTCGGCGGCGCCGGCGCAAACCTCGTCCAGGCGCTCAAGATCAGCCGCATCATCGCCGCCGCCGACGGCTCGATCGGGCAGTTGATCGCGTATCACTATTCCAACGGTGTCTGGACCTACATTCTCGGCACGGCCGAGCAGTGGGAAAAGACGGCGCGCGGCGTCGGCGCGCAAGGCTGGTTTCAGGGCGGCGTCAGCAATCCGCGCGACCAGTGGAACGAGATCGAGCATGTCGGCGACCGCCGATTCCTGAACGGCAGGCGCACCTTCGCAACCGGCGCCTCGGTGGCCCAGGTCATCACCGTCAGCCTCTGGGACAACGGCAAACGCGCTCACTACCAGATCCCGCCGACGCGCCAGGGCATCAGCTTCGGCGGCGACTGGGACAATCTCGGCCAGAGACTGACGGCGAGCGGCAGTGTCACTTTCGACCGTGTCGAAGTCTTCGAGGATGAGCTGCTCAGCGCCCTCGACGATTATGAGGGCGATGTCGAATTGCGCGACGGCCTGCGCGTCCTGTTCAGCCAGCTCATCTTCATCAATTTCTATCTCGGCATCGCCGAGGGCGCTCTTGCCGCCGCCGCCGATCATGTCCGCCGCTTCGGCCGGCCCTGGCCGGAGTCCGGGCTGGAACGGGCGATCGACGATCCCTACCATCTGGTGCTGTTCGGCCGGCTATCCGCCGGCATTGCGGCGGGCATAGCAATCGCCGACAAGGCCGCGGCGCTTTACGAGGCGGCACTGCATGCCGGAGCGTCGGTGACGGCGCAGCAATGGGGCGAACTCGCAACGATCATCGACCAGGGCAAGATCGTCGCCAACGACGTCGTGCTCGACGTGACGGCGCGCATCTTCGAAGCGACGGGCGCGCGCTCGACGGCCAACAAATATGGCCTCGACATCTATTGGCGCAACGCGCGCACCCATACCGTCCACGATCCGGTCTCCTACCGGGCGCGCGAGGTCGGCACATATCTGCTGGCCGAAACGCTGCCGAGACCGCGAACCTATGCGCAGCCGCCGCAGCCGGAAGCGCACAAGCCTGAAGCCGTGCCCACGCGGAAGGCATCATGATATCGGATGTGCGCCTGCTGACCGGGAAGGCCGAACTCGCGCAGGCCGCACGCACCTTCCGCACGGCCATGGTCGGCCTGCCGCCGCTCGGCCCGATCGACGACGCGCTGATCGACAGACTGTTCGAGCCGGATCGCACCTGGGGCGCCTTCGACGGCGAGACGCTCGTTGGCACAACCGACTCCTATTCGGGACGGATCGCGGTTCCCGGCGGCGCCTGGTTGCCGCAGGCCGCGGTCACCCATGTCGGCGTGCTGCCCACCCATACGCGGCGTGGCGCCGCCACGGCGCTGTTCAAGGCGCAGCTGCGCGCCGCGCGCGAACAGGGCGAGGCGGCGGCCACCTTGCGGGCCTCCGACGCGCGCATCTACGGCAACTTTGGCTATGCGATCGCCAATACTTCTGTCAGCCTGGAAGTCGACACCCAGCGCGCGCGCCTGCGGGCAGGGCTGACGTACTCCGACAAGATTCGGCTGATCGACAGCGACGATGCCTGGGCGATACAGGCGCGCATCTACGCGGGTCAGCCTGTTTCGCGCGCGGGCGTCATCACACGCTCGGCCTATTGGTGGGATTTTCAGGCGTTGCGCCAGACGCACAGCGGCACGCCTAACTACGTCGCCGTTCACGGCGACAAGGGTTCGGAAACCGGGTTCGTGCGCTATCACCCTGTCGGCCTCGACAGCTGGTTCACCAGCTCGGAACGCACCATCGTGGTCGATGATATCGTGGCCTACAGTCCGGCCGCCTATGTCGCGCTGGTCGCACATCTGCTGGCGGTCGACCTGCCGCATCGCATCGTCTTCTGGAGCCGTCCCGCGGACGATCTGCTGCCGTGGCTGTTCGAGGATTTTCGAAGCGTTCGCGTTTCGGCGGCGCGCGACGAAACATGGCTGCGGCTCCTGGACGCTGAAAAGGCTCTAACAGCCCGGTCCTATGCCGGGCAGGGCAGCGTCGTGCTGGAAGTCTCCGATGCCATCCTGCCCGAGAACGCGACCAGGCTGCGCCTCTCGCCAGAAGGAGCCGAGCGCACCAATCTGTCCGCCGCCGTGGTGACGGACGTGGCCGCGGTTTCGGCGGCCTATCTCGGCGGCGTGAAGTGGTGGCAGCTCGCGCAGACGGGGCGCCTCGGCGACTTCGACCGGGCTGCGGTCGAAACGCTCGACACGCTGTTCACGGCGCCGGCCTTGCCTCATTCCGGAACAATGTTTTGACAGGCGGAGCTAATATAAAATGTATTTTGAAAGTGTGTTTGAAAAATGGGTAATTTTATCTCAAAATTATTCTCGCTAAATGCAATGGTATTTTGAAGAATTATTTATAATCGGAGAGAAGTAATGACAACACATGTTGCGCGTAATTTACTATTGGGAATTGCAGGTGGCATTCTGTCGATTTATGTTCTTGGTTCATCCGCGCAAGCGGAAGATCTGAAACATGGCGGGGTCCTGCGGATTGCTTCGATCCAGTCCGATCTCGATGCGTTCGATCCGCTCACCGGCTACAGCATCGATTCCTGGGAAATCCTGCGCGCAACAACGCGCCAGTTGGTGACCTATCCCGGCTCGCCAGCCGGCCTCAAGGAGGACACCACGCTCGTGCCGGATCTCGCCAAGTCCTGGGACATCAGCGACGACGGCAAGGTCTACACCTTCCATTTGAAGGACGACGTGTTCTTCTCCGGCAGCATCGAGCGCAAGATCGTCGCCAGTGATTTCGTCTATGGCGTCAAGCGCTTCTGCGATCCCAACAAGCAGGTCGCCGCCATCAACTATTTCAACCTCGTGATCTCCGGCTTCGTCGACTATTGCAAGGAATTCGCGAAAGTGCCGACAGGTGATCTCGCTGCGACCAAGGCTTTCACCGACACGCACGAGATTGCCGGCGTCTCGGCTCCCGACGAGCACACGCTGGTCATCAAGTCGGACACCAAGAACTACGACTTCCTCAACATCCTTTCGATGAATTTCGTGTCCCCGGTGGCGCCCGAGATCGCGTCCAAATATTTCCCGGACTCGCTGGAGTCGCGCAAGAACCTGCCGTCCAGCGGCCCTTACTATGTCGACACCTATGAGCAGGGTCAGAAGCTGGTTCTGAAGAAGGCAAAGAATTTCAAGGCGGAGTCCGACCAGGCGCGCAGGGCCTATGCCGATGAGATCGATATCGATTTCACCGCCAACAGCGAGGACAGCGTCGTCCAGAAGATCATCGCCGGTGAGGCTGATCTGTCGCTCTATCTCGACATCCCGCCCATTCCGACGATCCAGCGCTTCCTGTCGCAGAAGAGCCCCGACATCCATGTGACGAACAGTGGATCGGCGAACTTCATCACCTTCAACCAGCGGCCGGAGGTCAAGAGCGACGGGGCCGAGGCGTTGCGCAAGCTGAAGGTCCGGCAGGCGCTGACCTATGCGGTGAACCGCGAACATCTGGCGCAGACGCAGGCCGGTTCGATCGGCGCGGTGCCGCTCACCCAGATCATCACCTCGACCATTCTCGGCTACGAGAAGTTCGACCCGTATCCGACCGAAAGCTACAGGGATGATCCGGCCAAGGCAAAGGAACTGCTCGCCGAAGCGGGATATCCGAATGGCATTGCGTTCGACGCGATCTACAGGGGCAACGCGCAGTTCGAAGCGATTGCCGTGACGCTGAAGGAGGATCTGGAAGCAGCGGGTATCACGCTCAACCTGATCCCGATCCCGCCGACGCAGTGGTACGCCTTCATCCAGGATCCGAAGAGCCGCTGGGACGTGTCCCTCGGCGGCACATTCTCCCCGGACTGGCAGGGACCGAGCACGCGCATGCTGCTTGGCGGCTGGCTGAATTCGGACGCGGCACCTTGCGGCACCGGCAACGTCCACGCCATTTGCTACAGCAATCCGGAACTCAACAAGCTAGCGGCGCAGGCCTATCCGTCCGACGATCCGGGACCGATCTGGACCAAGGCCGACAAGCTCGTCTCCGCCGACCTGCCATGGATTCCGTTGTTCGAGAAGCGCAAGGTCGTGGTCACTTCCGATCGCCTCGCCAACTGGGTGTGGTCGTCGCTGGCGGTCAATGCCGACATCACCAACATCGCTCTCAAGCAGTAGCAAGGCCGGACCGGCAAAAGGAGGCGCGCGTGCCCATCTTCTCTGTCGCCGATCTGCGCGTCGCGTTCGGCGGCGTGGACGTGGTGCATGGCGTCTCGTTTTCCGTCGAGCCGGGCAGGACGCTTGCCATCGTCGGTGAATCGGGCTCGGGCAAGAGCGTGTCGCTGCTCGGCGCCACCGGCCTTCTGCCACCGGCGGCGAGTGTTCGCGGCAGCGTGCTGCACAAGGGCGATGAGATACTGGGCCTCTCCGCCGGCGACCTGCGCCGGCGGAGAGGCGCCGATATCGGCTTCATCTTCCAGGACCCGCTCAGCAACCTTCATCCGCTAAAGACCATCGGCCAGCAGATCGCCGAAGCGATCACCGCCCACCGCAAGGTGGGACGCGGGGAGCTGCGTCAGCGCGTTCTCGATCTTCTGGCCGATGTCGGCATCCCCGATCCTGCGGCCCGCGTGAACGACTATCCCAGGCAGTTCTCCGGCGGCATGCGCCAGCGCGTGATGATCGCAGCGGCGATCGCGCTCAATCCCGGTCTGATCATCGCCGACGAACCGACGACCGCGCTCGACGTGACCGTGCAGGCGTCGATCCTCGATCTGCTGAAACGAATCCAGCAGGACCACGGCACGGCAATGATCTTCGTCAGCCACGATCTGGCCGTCGTTTCGGACATTGCCGACGATGTCCTGGTGATGCGCGCGGGGCACGTCGTGGAGCAGGCGCCGGCCGAGCTGATCTACAGGGCACCGCGCCAAGCCTACACCAGGGAGCTGCTCGGTGCGGCGCGGCTTGGCGGCCTGGTGGCCCGCGCGGCGCGATCATCGCTACTCCCGGCGCTGCCGTCGATGCCCGATTTGCTCTCCGTCTCGGCAATCGCGCGTTCGTTCGCAGGCCGCTCCGCCGCAGGCGGTCTGATCAGGCCGGTGCTCACGAATATCTCGTTCACCGTCCGCGAAAACGAGATCGTCGGCCTCGTCGGCGAATCCGGTTCCGGCAAGTCGACAATCGGCCGGCTGATCGCCGGGCTCGACCGGCCGGACGAGGGCAGCATCTCCCTGCGGGAGCGTATCTATTCGCGTTCGGGTGTCGGCGGCATCGCCATCGACCGGCAATTGCGGTCGGACATACAGGTTATCTTTCAAGACCCCTATGCAAGCCTCAACCCGCGGCGGCGCATCCGGTCCATTCTGGCGGAACCCTTCATCATCGGCACCAGACTGGACGCCGCGGCGATACGCCGGCGCGTGCAGGATCTGGTGCGCGACGTGGAACTTCCCGACGACGTGCTGGATCGTTTCCCGGCCCAGCTTTCAGGTGGCCAGCGGCAGCGTGTCGCCATTGCGCGCGCCATCGCGCTCGAACCCTCGCTGATCGTCGCCGACGAGCCGGTATCGGCACTCGACATCACGACGCAGGCGAAGATCATCAGGCTGCTGCAGACCATTCGCCGGCAGCGAGGCCTGTCGTTGCTCTTCATCTCGCATGATCTCGGCGTCGTGTCGGAACTGTGCGACCGCGTCATCGTGCTGGAGAAGGGCGTCATCGTGGAAGCCGGCGAGACAGGCCGTGTCTTCGGCGCTCCCCGGCATCCCTACACGGTCAGGCTGATAGACGCGATCCCCGGCAAGGTCCTGCGGCGCAACCCGGTTCCCGAGCGGATCGCCGCGCATGCCTGAGATCCGTGCCCTGGCGTCCGTCCAGGACCACGTCCTGCTGGGGCATGGCGAGGTGGTGAATTCCTACAGGTCGCTGCTTGTGCGAGCGCTGCTGCGCGAACGGTCCTTTCGCATCGGCGCGCTGATCATAGGCTTCGTCACCGCCGGTGCGCTGCTGGCGCCAGTGGTCGCGTGGCTGCTGGGGCACGGGGTGACGGAGCAGTTCCGCGATACGGCGTTGACCGAGATGGGACTGCCGACTGGCCCCACGTTCGAATTTCCACTTGGCGCCGACGGCAACGGCCGCGACGTGCTGGTCAGAACGCTCTACGGCGCGCGCGTATCGCTGGCCATCGCCATCCCGGCGACCACGCTTGCCATGATCATCGGCACCGCCATCGGCCTCGTCAGCGGATTTCTTGCCGGTCGCGTCGACCGCGTCATTTCGCAGGCGGTGGACGTCGCTTTGTCGTTCCCGTTCATCGTCACCGCGCTCAGCCTCCTGTCGCTGAACCGGGGCGTCGATGGCAAGCCGTTTGTTGCGCCCTCCCTGGTGGTGGTGCTGATCATAACCCTGTTTTCCTGGACCTACTTTGCCCGGCTGACGCGTGGCCTGGTGTTTGTCCTGCGCCGCAGCCCGCTGGTGGAAGCCGCGCAGACGATCGGCGCCTCGAAGGCCAGGATCATCATGCGCGAGATCCTGCCCAACATCGCGCCGGTCATCCTGGTCTACTGGGCGGTACAACTGCCGACCAACATCATCGCCGAAGCGACGCTCTCCTTCCTCGGCGTCGGCGTGCAGGCGCCGCAGCCGAGCTGGGGCAATATGATCGCCGAGGCGCAGCGCTCATCCCTCTACCAGTTGCAGCCATGGTTCCTGCTCGGACCCGGCATCGCGCTGTTTCTGACTGTGGCCGGCTTCAACACGCTGAGCGCTGGCCTGCGCAACGTCCTCGACCCCCATCGCCGCAGCGGGTGACGCCATGATCCGGCACACAGGCGGGCTGATCTTCCGGGCGCTCTCGACGCTGCTGATCGTGCTGGTGATCGCGTTCTTCATCACCCGCATAGCCTATCGCAATCCGGCCGCGATGCTGGCGCCGCGCAACGCCAGCCAGCAGGCGATCGATGCCATAGCACACGCGCTGCGGCTCAACGAGCCATGGTATCTGCAGTTGTGGTACTATCTCTACCGCGGCCCCGACATCCAGGGCGCGCCGATGGGGATCGCTCACTGGCCGCCGGCGCTGGGCTACTCCTTCCGCAAGCAGACACCGGTGACAGACCTCATCCTGTCCAAGGTGCCGGTGACGCTTTCGCTCGCCCTTGGTGCCGTCGTCATTTGGATGACGCTGTCGATCCTGCTTGGCGTGATTGCCGCGCGCCGGCAGGGCTCCTGGCTGGACAGGCTGATATCGGGCTTCGCCTATGCGAGCCTGTCGGTGCCGACGTTCCTCTCCGGCATCCTGATCTCCTATTTCCTGTTCTTCCAGCTCTCCAACCATGGGGTCTTCTGGTTTCCAAGCAGCGGTTATGTGCCGCTGACGAAAGATCCGTTCGAATGGGCCCGGCATCTGGCCCTGCCGTGGCTGACGCTGGCACTTGCCGAGATCGGCATTTTCCAGCAGCTGATCCGCGCAAGCATGCTTGAGGTTCTGGGCGAGGACTACATAAGGACGGCGCGCGCCAAGGGTGTTCCGGAATGGCGGGTCTATTACGATCATGCGTTGAAGGCCGCGCTCAATCCGGTGATCACGCTGGGTGGCCTGGAGCTTGCCGTCATCATGGGTGGGGCGATCGTCACGGAGACGATCTTCGGATTGGACGGCGTCGGCCGGCTGGCGATCAACTCGGCGCTTGAAGGCGATTTTCCGGTCGTCATCGGGACGACGATCTTCGCCGCGGCATCGTTCGTGTTCTGCACCTTCGCCGTCGACATCACAACCAGATGGCGCGACCCGGCGAGCCTGTCGTGACCGCCCGCCATCAGGCAATTCGCTCTCATTTCAGCACGGATATTGGGAAAAATATTCGCTCTGGCTGACATCGATGAAGCATGTTCCCTTATCATAATCCCTTTGTCTATAATCTTACTACACAAATTCGCACCGCAATTCGCAAGCAGATCGGCCGCGTCATTCGGTGGAGCCACACTCTCCTGCGGAGCGACATCTCAGGCTCCGCGATCAATTACTCGACAAGGTGAATTCACGATGATCTCCCGCCTGTTGCGAACCATCATGCTGTCTCTGGCAGCCACGCTTCTGACGCTGACCGGACTTGCGGCACAGGAGGCGGGCGGGACGCTCAACCTGATCGTCCAGCCTGAGCCGCCGACGGTCAATATCGGCGTCAATCGCCTCGGGCCGACGACCTATGTCGGCAACAAGATCTACGAGAGCCTGTTGACCTATTCGGCCGATCTGAAGCCGCTGCCGCGCCTGGCGCAAAGCTGGTCGATTTCGGATGACGGCCTCGTCTACACCTTCAACCTGCGCCGCGATGTAAAATGGCATGACGGCCAGCCGTTCACGGCCAAGGACGTGGTGTTCAGCTTCCAGAAGTTTCTGCCGGCACTTCAGGCCCGCTCGCGACTCAACCTGGCGGAGGTGAAGGGCATCGCCACGCCGGACGACCACACCGTGGTGTTCACGCTCAAGGCGCCGTACCCAGCCTTTATCTACGTCCACAACACCGCCGTGCTGCCGGCCCATCTCTATGAAGGGGTGAGCGACTTTCGCACCGCCGAGGCAAACAGCAAGTTCATCGGCACCGGGCCGTTCAAATTCGCCGAGTGGAAGAAGGGGTCCTTCATCCACCTTGTCCGCAACCCTGACTATTGGGATGCCGGCAAGCCCCATCTGAACGACATCTTCTTCCACGTCATCCCTGACGCCAACAGCCGCGCCATCGCTTTCGAAACCGGTCAGGTGGATGTGCTGCGCGCAGGCGACGTCGAGAACTTCGACATTACGCGGTTGGCCGGGCTCGATGGCGTGCAACTGACCGAGGCAGGCTGGGAATTTCTTCAACCGGTCGGCTACATCCACCTCAACAACCGCCACAAGCCGCTCGACGATGCGCGGGTGCGCCGGGCGATCGCGCATGCGATCGACCGCCAGTTCATCATCGACACGATCTTTGGTGGATTCGGCCACGAGACCAACGGCCCGCTGTCGCGTCTGTCGCGGTTCAAGGACACATCGGTCGAAACGAAATATGAATTCGACCTGGCCAAGGCGAACGCCATCCTCGACGAGGCCGGCCTGAAGCCCGACGCCAACGGCGTGCGCTTCGAACTGCAGTTCGTTCCGCTGCCTTATGGCGAGCTGTGGCAGCGCGAGGCGGAATATGTCCGGGAGGCGCTGGCGTCTGTCGGCATCAAGGTCAACATCGTGGCGACCGACGTGCCGGGCTGGTTCAAGCGGCTGACCACCTTCGACTATGATCTTGCCGAAAACTTTGTCTACACCACCCCCGACCCGGCAATCGGCATCAGCTATGCCTACACCACGCTCGAAGGCGACAATGCGGGCACGACCGGCGGCAATGTCCATGGCTATTCCAACCCCGAGGTCGACAGACTGCTGGCCGACGCCGCCCATGAGAACGACTTCGACAAGCGCAAGGCGCTCTATTCGCAAGCCCAGAAGATCATCTCCGCCGACGTGCCGCTCATCTGGACGCACGACATCGTCTTTCCGACGCTCTACCGAACCAAGGTTCACAATCTGATCGCGACCGGTCTCGGCACAGATGAAAACTTCGCCGATGTCTGGCTGGCGAAATAGCTGGCGGGGCTGGGTAGGATGGATCGTCTTGGCTTCCTGACGGGACGGGCCGCCCGCGCGGTTCTCATCCTGTTTGGGGTTATCGTGCTCAACTTCGTGCTGCTGCGCCTCGCACCGGGAGATGCGGCATCCGTCCTGGCCGGAGACCAGGGTGCGGCCGACCCGGCCTTTGTCGCGGAACTGCGCCACGATCTCGGGCTTGATCGCTCCGTGCCCGAGCAATTGTGGATCTACACCAAGTCGCTGGCGCGTCTCGACTTCGGCCAATCCTACCGCGACCAGCGTCCTGTTGTCGATATCATCGCGGAAAGGCTGCCGGCCACACTGCTTCTGACATTGACCGCCTTTTGCTTTGCGTTGGGGACCGGCATTGCGCTCGGGTCTATCGCCGCTCGGCACGCCGGCAGTCTGCTCGACACCGTGCTGACCGGCATTTCGGTGATGTTCTTTGCCATGCCGCTGTTCTGGACCGGCCTGATGGCGATCCTGCTGTTTTCGGTCTGGCTGAACTGGCTGCCGTCCTACGGCATGCAGACGGTGGGCGAGGGCGGGTCGGATCTCTCGCTTGTCGGGGATGTCGCCGTTCATCTCATTCTTCCGGCTCTGACGCTCGGCCTGTTCTACATGGCCATCTACATGCGCGTGACGCGCGCCTCGGTGCTCGACGTGCTCGATCGCGATTTTGTCCGTACCGCCAGGGCCAAGGGCCTGAAACCGGGATTGATCTGGCGCCAGCATGTGCTGAGGAACGCGCTGCTGCCGATCATCACCTTCGCCTCCTTGCAGGCCGGACAACTGATTGGCGGGTCGATCCTGATCGAGACGGTGTTCGCCTGGCCGGGCGTCGGGCGTCTCGCCTTCGATGCCCTCATGCAGCGGGACTACAACCTCTTGCTGGCGATCTTCTTCATCACCTCGACAATCGTCGTCGTCATCAACCTGGCCGCGGATTTTCTCTACGTTGCCGCCGATCCGCGCATCGAAATGGGAGCTTGAGGCGATGGCCTTGCCGCGAACCCCGTTCCTTAGGCATCCGGGCGCCGTCGCCGGCGCGCTGATCCTGATCGCGATCCTCCTGATGGCGATCTTCGCCGGTATCCTCTTTCCGGGCGATCCCTGGCGCATGGTTGCGCGCCCGAACCTGCCGCCCTTCAGCCCGGGTCATCTGTTCGGCACCGACATGCTCGGCCGTGATCTTGCGGCCGGCATCGCCCACGGGGCGCAGGTCACGCTGCTGATCGCTCTGGCGGTGACGCTGCTCGCCGTCGCCTTCGGCACGGCGATAGGTGCTGTCGCCGGCTATTTCGGCGGCTGGGTCGACGACGTCGCCATGCGGTTCACCGAGTTCTTCCAGACCATCCCGAGCTTCCTGCTGACGGTCGTCATCGTTGCGATCGTCGCGCCTTCGCTGGCTTCGATCATCCTGGCCATCGCAATCGTCAGCTGGCCGCAGATCGCCCGGCTGGTCCGGGCCGAGGTGCTGAGCCTCGTCAACCAGGACTTCGTGCGGGCGGCACGGGTTGGCGGGCTGTCGACTGCCCGGATCATCTGGGGGCACATCCTTCCCAACGTGCTGTCGCCCGTGATCGTTGCCGCTTCGTTGATGACGGCGACCGTCATCCTGATCGAATCGGGCATCAGCTTCCTTGGTCTGGGCAATCGCGAGTTCGTCTCCTGGGGCTATCTGCTCGGCACCGGCAGGACCGCCTTTCGCGTCAACTGGTGGCTGTCGACCATTCCGGGCCTGGCGATCTTCCTCACCGTTCTTTCCCTGAACCTCGTCGGCGACGGCCTGAACCATTGGCTCAACCCTCGCAACAGCAATCGCGGTGGGCGCGCATGACGGCTCTGGTCGAGATCGCGGGTCTCTCCATCGCCTTGCCGGAGCACGCCGATCGAGCATTGGCCGTCGAAGACGTGTCGTTGCGTATCGATCGTGGCGAAGTGCTCTGCCTGGTCGGCGAATCCGGGTCCGGCAAATCGGTATTGGCCGCGGCCATTGCCGGCCTGTTGCCTGCCAAGCAGCTCCGGATCGCCGCCGGTGCGATCCGTTTCGATGGCCGCGACATTGCCGGGATCAGCGAGGCTTCGTTCCGCCTGCTGCGCGGCAAGCGCATTGGCTTCATCTTCCAGGAACCGATGAGCGCGCTCAATCCGGTGCTGACCATCGGCCGCCAGATCGAGGAAGCGCTCGCCGCGCATGATGACGGCGACCGCAAGGCGCGCACCGCTCGCGTGCTGGAACTGGCGCGGGCAACCAGGCTTCCGGATCCCGAGACGATCATTCACCGCTACCCGCACCAACTCTCGGGCGGACAGCGGCAACGGGTGATGATCGCCATGGCGATCGCCAATGATCCGGACCTGCTGATCGCCGATGAACCCACCACCGCGCTCGACGTCACGACGCAAGCGGAAATCCTGCGGCTGATCCTTGAAATCCGCGAAAGGCTCGGCCTCGCCGTTCTGTTCATCACCCATGATATCGGCGTGGTCGCCGATATCGCCGATCGCGTCGTGGTGATGAAGGAGGGCCGGGTGATTGAGAGCGGCAGAGCAGACGACGTCCTCGAAGCGCCATCGCAGCCCTACACACGCCGCCTGATCGAAGCCGTTCCGGTTCTTCATACCAGTGCAATTCAAAGACGGGACGCAGGGGATCCGTTTCTCGTTGTCCGCGGGCTGAGCAAGGCCTATCGTGATCGCCGCGCGCCTTGGCGGCGACAGGCCTCCGCCACCAAGGCGCTGGACGGTGTCAATTTGACGATTGGGCGCGGCGAGACGGTGGCCCTCGTCGGTGAATCCGGTTCGGGCAAGACGACGCTCGGCAAATGCGTCGTCGGACTGGCCGACTGGGATGAAGGCAGCCTGAGCTTCGAAGGTGGCGATCTCGCCGGCACGACACGGGAGCGCACTTTACGTCCGCGTATCCAGATGGTGTTTCAGGATCCGTTCGCCTCCCTCAATCCGCGCCATCGCGTCCGCCGCATCCTTACCGAAGCCGCCATAGTCAACGGCCTTTCACGCGAGAGGGCGGAGGAGAGCATGTCCCGCCTCCTTGTCCGCGTCGGACTTGACCCCGGTGCGGCCGATCGTTTCCCGCATGCCTTTTCAGGCGGCCAAAGGCAGCGTATTGGCCTGGCGCGAGCACTCATGCTTGAGCCCGACCTGCTCGTCGCCGACGAGCCGGTCTCGGCCTTGGATGTCTCGATACAGGCGCAGATTCTCGACCTTCTGGCGGAAATCAAACGCGATCTTGGCCTGTCGATGCTGTTCATCACGCACGATCTTCGTGTCGCCTCGGCGATCGCCGACCGCATCGTCGTCATGCAGAGCGGCAAGATCGTCGAGGACGGTCCCGCCGAACAGGTTTTGACACGTCCCGGATCCGACTATGCGCGTGCGCTGCTGGCGGCGGTCCCAGGCCTGTCCTGGGAGCGGAGCCGCAGCCAGATCGACCGGGCCGCCGCGGAATAGAGGCGTGATACCGGTCGCAGGGCAAATCTACCAATCTTGTAGAATTAACAAAAACGCGCTGTCCGTCTTGCCCGAGCGATACTGGAATTTCCCCACCTGCCACCGAAAGGGATGGCGTTTTCTTTGTTTCCATCGCCTGCGGTGCGACGCTTCGATCACCAAACAAGAGGTCGAAATGAGCAGTTCTGCTGGTAAACAAACGATTCCGGTGCTGGATTTTTCCCGCTATGAAGCCGATCCGGCATCTCGCAAAGAATTCATCGAGGGACTGCGGCGCGCTGCACGGGATGTTGGCTTTTTTTACCTGACCGGACATGGCATCGCACAATCGCTGATTGACGATGTGCTTGGCACGTCACGACGTTTCTTTGCCTTGCCGGACAAGGACAAGCTCCAGATAGAGATGGTCAACTCGCCGCATTTCCGCGGCTACAACCGGATTGGACAGGAACTGACGAAAGGCCAGAGGGACTGGCGCGAGCAGGTCGACATCGGCTCGGAGGCACCGGCGCTGCCGCGCAATGCCTCGTTGCCGGCCTGGACGCGCCTGCAGGGACCAAACCAATGGCCGACCGCCTTGCCCGAGCTGAAGCCGCTTCTGCTGGAGTGGCAGGATCGCCTCACCGATCTTTCGACGCGCCTGCTGAAAGCCTTTGCCATTGTCCTGGAGCAGGATGAGGGTGCTTTCGAAGCCATCTATGCCGGCACGCCGAACCACCTCATCAAGATCATCCGCTATCCCGGCCGTGACGCGACCGAAAGCGAGCAAGGCGTCGGTGCGCACAAGGACAGCGGCTTCCTGACGCTCCTGCTGCAGGAAAGGCAGAAGGGGCTGCAGGTCGAAAGCGCCGATGGCGATTGGATTGACGCCGAGCCGCGCGCCGGCACCTTTGTCGTCAACATCGGCGAACTGCTGGAAATGGCGACCGATGGCTACCTGAAGGCCACCGTGCACCGGGTCGTAACGCCGCCAGCCGGCACCGACCGGCTGTCGGTCGCCTTCTTCCTCGGCGCTCCGTTCGATGCCGAGATTCCGCTCCTGGATTTGGCGCCGCACCTGAAGGCGCAGGCGAACGGGGTCACCCGCGATCCGCAGAATCCGCTCTACCGCAATTCCGGGCAAAACGCGCTGAAGAGCCGGTTGCGTTCGCATCCCGACGTCGCGCGGCGCCATCACGCCGATCTGCTGGCCGTCCAGGCACGCGCCGAAGCTGTCCCGGTCGCTTGACCGCCACAACCATCAGGAAGGAACGATAAATGACCCTGGAAAATCTTTCTCCCGAGACCCTTGCCCTTCACGGCGGCTCCTGGCGCGCCGATCCCGCCACCGGCGCCGTTGCCGTACCTATTTACCAGACCACGTCTTACCAGTTCCAGGACACCGGCCATGCCGACCGGCTGTTCGCCCTCGATGAGATCGGCCATATCTACACGCGCGTCTCGAACCCGACGCAGGATGCGCTGGAGACCCGCATCGCGGCGCTGGAAGGGGGTGCTGCTGCCCTTCTTGTGTCCTCCGGCCAGGCGGCTTCAGCCTATTCGGTGCTGAACCTTGCCGGCGCCGGCGACAACATCGTCTCCGCCACCGATCTCTATGGCGGCACCTGGGCCCTTTTTGCCGCGACCCTGAAGCACCTGGGGGTGGAAGTACGGTTCGTCGATCCGTCCGACCCTGAGAATTTCCGCCGTGCCACCGATGCGCGGACACGCGCCTACTATGCGGAATCGCTGCCCAATCCGAAGCTGCAAGTCTTCCCGATCAAGGAAGTCGCTGACATCGGCCGGTCGCTCGGCGTGCCGTTGATCGTCGACAACACCGCGGCACCGCTGAGCATCAGGCCGTTCGACCATGGCGCGGCTGTCGTGGTCTATTCGGCGACGAAATACATTGGCGGCCACGGAACCTCGATCGGCGGCATCGTCATCGATGGCGGCAACTTCCCATGGGAAGACCATGCCGAACGCTTCCCGACGCTGAACCAGCCCGATCCAAGCTATCACGGCAAGGTTTGGGTCGAGGCGGCCAAAGCGCTTGGACCGGTGGCGTATGTACTGCGCATCCGCACCGTGCTTCTGCGCGACGTCGGTGCCGCGATCAGCCCGTTCAATGCCTTCCAGCTGCTGCAGGGCCTGGAGACGCTGCCCTTGCGCCTCCGTCAACACAATGAGAACGCCATCAAGGTGGCGGAGTTTCTGCGCGGTCATCCAAAGGTAAGCAACGTCATCTTCCCACGCTACCAAAGCGGCGAGAGCAAGCGCCGGGCCGACGCCTATTTCCGTCAGGGCAGCTACGGCGCGCTGGTCGGGTTCGAACTCAAGGATGGCCGCGAGGCTGGACGTTCCTTCATCAACGGGTTGAAGCTGCTCTATCACGTCGCCAACATCGGCGATGCGCGCTCGCTGGCTATCCATCCATCGACCACGACCCACTCGCAGCTTTCGCCGGAAGAGCAGCTCGCGACCGGCGTGACGCCCGGTTATGTCAGGCTTTCCGTCGGCATCGAGCATCCTGACGACATCATTCGCGATCTTGAACAGGCGCTCGATCAGGCCGTCGGCGATCGCGAATTGAAGGCCGCCTGAGGCATTTCTGCTGGCGAACAAATCGTCGGCTCCACATCGATCCGGTCACAGGAGGGTACAATGACTTCCAGCAGGAAAATCGGGGCAACATCGAAGATCTCGCGGCGCGGCGTGTTGCGCGCCGCCGGCACACTCGGTGTTGGCGCCGCGGCTGTGGCCCTGCTCGCCAGGCCGACCAGCTACGCCATAGCCGGCAATGCGACCAAGGTGCGGTTGTCATGGACCGAGTTCGCGGCCTGCCATTCGCCGATCGCCTTCGCCCTTTCGAAGGGCATCTATGCCAGGCATGATCTCGACATCGAACTCTACTATCAAGGTGCCAGCGGCCAGACGCTGATCCAGTCGATCGCCACCAACAAGACGGATGCCGGCGCCGGCTTGCTCTATGACTGGGTCAAGCCGCTGGAGCAGGGGCTGGACGTCAAGCTGTTCGTCGGCTCACATGGCGGCTGTACAAGGCTGCTGGCGTCCGAGGCCTCCGGCGTCACCACGCTCGAAGGTCTGAAGGGCAAGACCATCGTCTCCTATGACGTCGCCAGCCCGCCAAAGCACTCCTTCCAGGTTGCGCTGGCCAAGGCAGGCCTCGATCCCGAAAATGATGTGAACTGGCTCAACGTGCCGTTCGATCTGGTCGGCGAAACGGTTGGCAAGGGTCAGGCCGATGCGCTGGCGCATCTCGATCCGTGGGCCTATTCCCACAAGAAGAAGTTCGACCTTGTGGAAGTCGCCAACACGCAAACCGGCTCGTTCGAAGGTGCAGTCTGCTGTGTGCTTGGCGTCAATTCGGCTTTCCTGGATGCCAACAAGGATGCCATCCGGCGGTTGGCCGAGGCCGACATCGAGATCCACGAATATGCCGCGGCGCATCCAGATGAGGTGGCAAAGTGGTTCGTCGACAATCTCAACCCGGGTTTCCCCTTTGAAGATATCCGCGACGAGATTGCGTCATGGGTGTTGCACAACCATCCGGTCGGCAAGGATCTGCAGGATCAGGTGAAGCATGCGGCCGCTGATCTGTCGCTGATCAAGGTGCTCGATCCCACCACCGACCCGGCGGAACTCGCGCAGCGGGTGACGGTCGACATTCTGGCCTGACGGTTGCGGTGATGAGCGCAGCGATCGACGAGGACGCAGGCGAAAAGAGTGTTTCTTCCGCTTCTGCCGGGCCGGTGTGGAAGCACGGGCTCTATGCCGCCTCGGCTTGGCTGCTCGCTGCCATTGTCACGATTGCCTTCCCCGATGTCGTTCCGTGGGGTAGCCGCGATGTCTTCGTCGCCCTGCTGGTCGCCGGAGCGATGATCCTGGCCGGTCTTGCATTCAGCGTCGAAAAGCTTGGCGGATTTGGCCGCGGGCTGATGCACTACGGTCCATGGCTGATTGTGCTGGGCCTTTGGTTCGCGGTCTGGGAGTTGATCACCGCCAAGCTCGGCTGGATGCCGAAACCATTCTTCACGCCGCCGCACGGCCTCCTGCATGTCTATATCGTCGACTGGCAACGCATCCTCATCTGCATCGCTTACACCGCGCGGCTGTGGACCATCGGCTTCTTCAGCGGCATCATTGTCGGCTTCATCGGCGGCGTGGCGCTAGGCTGGTCCAAAAACTTCGCCTATTGGGGCATGCCGGTGCTGAAGCTGATCGGCCCCGTGCCGGCGAGCGCCTGGATCCCGGCAACCTTCTTCCTGTTCCCGACGACGTTCCAGGCGAGCCTGTTCCTGGTCGCGCTTGCATCCGGCATACCGGTCGCGATCCTGACCGCGTCGGGCGTCAACTCGGTCAACCGCTCCTTCTACGACGTGGCGCGTACGCTTGGCGCCAGCAGCCGCTATCTGGTTCTTCGCGTGGCGATACCGGCCGCTCTGCCGCATGTCTTCGTCGGCCTGTTCATGGGGCTGTATTATTCCTTTGCCGTGCTGGTGGTCGCCGAAATGCTCGGCGCGAAATACGGTCTGGGCTGGTATCTGCAGTTCCAGACGGCCTATTCGGCCTACGCCAACGTCTACGCGATGCTGATCGTCATGGCATTGCTCTGCTCGGGTCTGGTCAAGCTGCTGTTCGTCGCGCGCGACCGGCTGCTCGGTTGGCAGAAGGGTGTCGTACAATGGTAGCCTTCGGCACCACTCGCGTCGCGGTCGATAACTCTGCCGGTCTTTCCGTCGACTTTCACGGCGTCTCGCATCAGTACGATCTGGATGGGCAACCCTTGCCGGTGCTGCGCCAGATCGACCTGGCCGTGGCGCCAGGCGAGTTCGTGGCGCTGCTCGGTCCGTCCGGCTGCGGCAAGTCGACCCTGCTGCGGCTGGCGGCAGGGCTGGAACGGCCAAGCAGCGGTGAGGTGCTGGCAAACGGGACAATCGTCGCCAGACCGGATCCGTCGCGCGTCCTGGTGTTTCAGGACCCGACGCTGTTTCCGTGGCGGACCGTTCGCGACAATGTCGCCATCGGGCCGGAAGCGCGCGGCGTCCTGCCTGGCAGTCAGAAGCGGATCGATGGTGCGCTTCGCCTGGTCAAGCTCGAGGCTTTCGCCTCCGCCTTTCCGCACCAGCTGTCCGGCGGCATGGCGCAACGCGCCGCGCTGGCGCGTGCCCTGATCAATGACCCGCGCCTGCTGTTGCTCGATGAGCCGCTGGGCCGGCTGGACTCACTCACCCGGCTGACCATGCAGGAGGAGCTTTTGGCGCTCTGGCGGCAGGCCGAATACACGGTCATTCTGGTCACCCACGATGTCGAAGAGGCGCTGCTGTTGTCCGGGCGCGTCATCGTGCTGACCGAGCGCCCGGCACGCATCAAGGCCGAGGTCGCGGTCGATCTGCCCTACCCCCGGCGGCGTGACGATCCGCGCATCGTAACCCAACGCCAGCACATCCTCGAGATTCTCGGGTTCTCGGCATGACCGAAAATACGTCGGCATCGGTCAGAAAACTGTTTTCGCCGCGCTGGCTGGAAGCGGCGGGAATTGTCCTGACGCTCATTGCTCTCGTCTGGTGGGCGATCGTCTACGCACAGGTCATGTCGAACACCGGATTTCCAATCGAGCGCACCCTGCCATGTCTGCTGCAGACGTCTGACCGCTGCTCGCTTGCCATGTCGTTGTGCAAGACTTGGCATTTCCTCGGCATCCGGCGCTATTCGCCCGAACTGTTGTGGGCCGGAGCGATCATTTCCAGCTTCGCGCTTCTGTGGGGGAACTCCATGCAAAATCCAAAGCAGAAAAAAGAAGGAACCTGACCATGCCCAGAATTGTGCCGGTGCTCGATCTGAGCCGTCTCGAACAAGGTGCCTCCGAATATCGTACCTTTCTCCTGGACCTGCGCACGGCGGCGCGAGACGTTGGCTTCTTCTATCTCAGCGGCCACGGAATTTCCGCCTCGGAGATCGACGACGTGCTCGATGCCTCGCGCCGGTTCTTCGCGCTGCCGGAGGCCGACAAGCTGGCGATCGAAATGGTCAAATCCCAGCAGTTCCGGGGCTACACCCGCGCCGGTGGCGAACTGACCAGGGGCGCGGCCGATTGGCGTGAGCAACTCGATTTAGGCGTCGAGCGCCAGCCCATAGCGCAGGGACCTGGAATTGCACCATGGACAAGGTTGCAGGGACCGAACCAGTGGCCGTCTGCATTGCCGGAGCTCAAGCCGGCACTGCTTGCATGGCAGGCCAAGGCGACCGCGGTGGCGATTCGGCTGTTGAAAGCTTTCGCACTATCGCTCGATCAGCCCGAGGACGCCTTCGACGCGATCTACCGGGACTCGCCCAATCATCGGATGAAGATCGTGCGTTATCCCGGCCGTGACGCGACCGAAGGCGACCAGGGCGTTGGCGCGCACAAGGATGGCGGCTTCCTGACCCTGCTGCTGCAGGACGACAACAAGGGGCTGCAGGTCGAATATGACGGAAGCTGGGTGAATGTGGATCCGCTGGCGGGAACGCTGGTCGTCAACATCGGCGAACTGCTCGAACTGGCATCGAATGGCTATCTGCGGGCCACCGTGCACCGCGTCGTGACGCCGCCTGCCGGCGTCGAGCGAATTTCCGTCCCGTTCTTCTTCAGCGCGCGGCTCGATGCGACCATCCCGCTTCTTGGCCTTTCCGAGGAACTGGCGGCGCAGGCGCGCGGACCGGCAAGCGATCCCGACAACCCGTTGTTCCGCGATGTCGGCACCAATGTGCTCAAAAGCCGGCTGCGTTCCCATCCGGACGTGGCACGCCGCCACTATGCCGATATTCTCGAGACCGGAATGGCGGGTTCGTGAGCTCAGCGGCGCACGAATTTTTGCCGTTTCACTTGTTTTTTGGAATGCCATTCGTCGCCAAGGCTTCGAAATAAGCCCAAAAAGGTAAAATCGTTCGGCGGTTTCCTCCCATTCCGCTGGACGGTGTTCCCCTCTGAAGGTTTTGACCTTCTATTGGCCGGGCCGTATTCGAGCCCGGCCATTTTTTGCCGCGCGATCTCCATCTTCAGCGGCGCGAACATATCCTTCGCATAAGCAATCCATTCGGGAACGGCGCGGTTCGCATTCGCCGCCAATGTGCATTTTCGAAGCAATCTGCTTTCCGGACAGGCAAAAAAATGGATTGCCGTTCCTTAGTATACAAAAATTATAGAGTTAACTTCGGGGCAGTCGAACAGAGCGGGGGACGTTCCGCGATCGGCTGACAACAATGAACCTCAGGAGTTGACTGACATGACGATTGCAACGCGGCTTGGCGCCGGTTGGAGGACGGCACTGGCGACGACGCTGGTGGTGGCGGCGGGATTGTTTTCGACCGCGACCTATGCGGGCCCGACGCTCGACAAGATCAAGGAGCGTGGCTCCATCAAGGTCGGTGTCGGCACGACACCCGGTTTCTTCTCGCCGGACAGCAACGGTCGCTGGCAAGGCTTCTTCGCCGACTATGGACGCGCCCTGGCGATCACTGTCTTTGGCGACCCGGACAACGTAGAGTTCACCAACTCTTCGCCGCAGCAGCGCCTGCCGGCGCTCCAGGCCGGTGAGTTCGACATTCTGCTGTCGGGCGTGACGGTAACGATCACGCGTGCCTTCCAGCTCGGCTTCCATTTCGGTCCGACGGTTTTCTACGACGGCCAGGGCATCCTTGTGCGCAAGGACCTCGGCGTCACCAAGGCTGCCGACCTGGACGGTGCCACGATCGGCGTTCAGAGCGGTACGACCGGCGAGTTGAACATCGCCGATTTCTTCCGCAAGACCGGCAAGAAGTTCACACCGGTGACGATCGAGGACACCGGCGAATTCATCAACGCGCTGGAGACAGGGCGCGTCGACGCCATCACGCAGGACTCGTCCGATCTCGTTGGCAAGCGGACCCAGCTGAAGAAGCCCGATGACTACATTATCCTGCCCGAGCGGCTGTCGAAGGAGCCGCTCGCACCGGCAATCGCCGGTGGCGACGACCGCTGGCTCGAAATCGTCAACTGGACGGTCAACGCAACCATCCAGGCCGAGGAATGGGGCATCACCAGCAAGAATGTCGACGAGTTCCTGAAATCGCCGGATCCGGCCATCCAGCGCTTTCTCGGCGTCGACCCGTCGCTCGCCCAGGCGATCGGCCTCGATCCGAAATGGGCCTATAATATCGTCAAGACTGTCGGCAATTACGGCGAAATCTATGACCGGAACCTGAAACCGCTCGGTTGGGAGCGCGGCTACAACAGCCTGTGGACCAACGGTGGTCTGCTGTACTCACCGCCGTTCCGCTGAGACCCTTCAGCCAATGTCATTGACGGACGAAACCGTGCCGGGTCCAGACGGACCCGGCATGTTACGCAAGTTGTCCAGGTGGTGGGGCGACTGGCCGCTGACCCAGATCGCGGTGATCGCGGCTGTCATCGCCCTGTTCTGGCTGCTCGGCCACAACACCGCCGCGACCATGGCGCGCATCGGCATCACGCCGGGGTTCGACTTCCTCGGCAGGCCGGCGAATTTCGAGATCGGCGAGGCGCCGATCGCCTTCAGGGCGGGCGACCCCTATGCGCGCGCGATCCTGGCCGGTCTTCTGAACACGCTGACGGTGGCAGCGCTTGGATGTCTGCTCGCCACGATCCTCGGCGTTGCTCTCGGTGTTGCCGGCCTCTCAGGCAATCTGTTGCTGGCCGCGCTCGTGCGCTGGTATGTCGAGATCGTCCGCAACACGCCGCTTCTGCTTCAGCTGTTCTTCTGGATTTCGCTGGCAAAATCGTTTCCCTCGCCACGCCAGGCGCTCTCGGTCTTCGGCAGTTTCTTCCTCACCAACCGGGGCGTGTTCGTTCCCGGGCTCGCCTTTCATGGTGTGTCGGCGCCGACGCTCTGGCTGCTTGTCGGCCTCGCCTTGGCCTATATGGCTTTCCTTTGGAGGGCGCGGCGCGAGGGCAGCTTGCCTGCCAGGCGGCTGGGCATCGCAACCGCGGGGCTGCTGGCTGGCGTTGTGCTGACCTTTCCTCTAACCGGAGCCGGTGCGAGCTGGGAGATACCGGCGCTGGCTGGCTTCAACATTCGCGGCGGCTACAATCTGACGCCGGAATTCACGGCACTGTTGACGGGCCTGGTGGTCAAGTCTTCGGCGGCAATCGCCGAGATCGTGCGAGCCGGCATCCAGTCGGTCGACCGTGGCCAATGGGAAGCGTCCCGGGCGCTTGGCCTGCACAGCGGCCAGATCATGCGGCTCGTCGTGCTGCCGCAGGCCTTGCGCGTCATCACGCCGCTGACAACGTCCAGCTACCTGGACCTGACCAAGGATTCCAGCCTTGCGGTTGCCATCGGCTACCCTGATCTCGTCAGCATCATCAACACCACCGCCAACACGACCGGGCAGTCGCTGGAAGCGCTGACACTGCTGATAGGCATCTATCTGGCGATCAACCTGTCCGTATCGGCCGCCATGAACCACTACAACCGGCGTGTCGCTCTCAGAGGAATTGCGAGGACATGAGCATCTCCGACGCTGTTTACCTACGACCGTGGCGATCGTCGGCAACGCTGCGGACGTTGAAGATCGGGCTTTTCGGCACCCCGCTCAATTCAGTCATCACCCTGGTTACGGTGGCGTTGCTGGGCTGGATCGTACCGCCACTGCTGCGCTGGGGCGTATTCGACGCGACATGGACCGGAACCTCAGCCGACTGTGCACTCGCCAACGGCGCATGCTGGGCGTTCGTGGGGGCGAAATTCCGCTTCATCCTGTTCGCCTTCTATCCGCCGGCGCTGCAATGGCGCCCGCTCGTCGTCATGGTGCTGCTGCTGGGGCTCCTCGTCATCACCGCTCAGCCGCGATTTTGGCGCAAGGGATTGCTCGTCGCCTGGCCTGTCGTCATCGTCGCCAGCTGGATCTTGATGTCCGGCACGCTGGTGCCTCCCGCCGTCCCATCGAACCAGTGGGGCGGGCTGGCCGTGACGCTGTTCGTATGGTCGGTCTGCTTCGGACTGGCGACGCCGCTGGCGATCCTGCTCGCCCTGGCGCGGCGTTCCGGCATGGGCGGCCTGCGCACGCTTGCGATCGCCTTTATCGAACTGATGCGTGGCACGCCGATGGTGGCCATCCTCTATGTGGCGATGCTCATCCTGCCAATGGCCATTCCGAATGGCCAGCTGATCGACAAGAATGTCCGGGCGATGATCATGATCACGCTGTTCTGGTCGGCCTATGTCGCCGAGGTCGTTCGTGCCGGCCTCCAGGCGATACCGGCGGGCCAGCACGAGGCCGCGACTGCGCTTGGCCTCGGCTATTGGCGTACGATGCAGCTCGTTGTCCTGCCGCAGGCGCTGCGTCTGGTCATTCCCGGCATGGTCAATCTGGCGATCGGCTTCCTGCTGGCGACATCGCTGCTTGCCGTCATCGGCATTTTCGACCTGCTCAATGCGGCCCGATCCTCGGCGGCCGATCCGCAGTGGCTCGGCTACTACGACGAGGCCTATCTGTTCGCTGCGCTGATCTATTTCGTGCTGTGCTTCGGCGGCTCACGCTACAGCCTCTGGCTGGAGACATATCTGCGCCGGTCGCAGCGACACTGAGCCCATAAAGCTCGCCGGCGGAGCGCTGTGCCATTTTGCGCTGGCGGCGGGGAAGCGAATGCTGCGGAAGCGCGTGGCGGGGGAACGCAATACCTTCCCCGTGCCTTGATGGAGGTCGATCCTCGTCGAGATTTGTTTAATCTCCAACGTCCGAGATATCCGCCACATGACACGAAAACAATTGCGCCTCGGCGCCTTCATGCGCCCCGTCAGTCTGCACACCGGCGCCTGGCGTTACCCGGGCGCCTATCCCGATGCCAATTTCAATTTCGCGCATCTGAAACGCTTCGCCCAGACGCTGGAGGCGGCGAAATTCGACGCGTTCTTCATGGCCGACCATCTGGCCGTTCTCAACATGCCGATCGAGGCGCTGCGGCGCAGCCACACTGTCACGTCGTTCGAGCCATTCACGCTGCTGTCGGCGCTCGCCGCCGTCACCGACCATATCGGGCTGGTCGCTACCGCATCGACGACGTTCGACGCGCCCTATCATGTTGCCCGCCGCTTCGCCTCGCTGGACCATATCAGCGGCGGACGCGCCGGCTGGAACATCGTCACCACGTCCAACCCTGACGCGGCGCTGAACTTCGGCCTCGACGAGCATGTCGAGCATGATGAGCGTTATCGGCGGGCACGGGAATTCTACGATGTCGTCACCGGCCTGTGGGACAGCTTCGCCGACGATGCATTCATCCGCGACGCCGAAAGCGGGCTCTATTTCGACCCCGCAAAGCTGCATGTGCTTGACCATAAGGGCGAGCATCTTTCGGTGCGCGGTCCGCTCAACATCTCGCGGCCTATCCAAGGCTGGCCGGTCATCGTCCAGGCCGGCGCCTCGGAGGCGGGGCGACAGCTGGCTGCCGAAACGGCGGAAGTCATTTTCGCCGCCCATGCCGATCTCGCCTCGGGGCAGCGTTTCTTCGCCGACGTCAAAGGCCGTGCGGAGAAACTTGGCCGCTCGCGCGACGACATCAAAATCCTGCCCGGTGCCTTTGTCGTGGTCGGCGACAGCGTCGAGGACGCGCAGGCCAAACGGGCTAAGCTCGACAGCCTCGTCTATTACGAGAGCGGCATCGCCTCGCTGTCGATCGCGATCGGACATGATGCGTCCGGTTTTGATCCCGACGCGCCCTTGCCCGAAATCCCCGAGACCAATGCCTCGAAGAGTGGCCGCGAGCGCGTCATCGAACTGGCGCGCGAGGAGAACCTGACCGTTAGGCAGCTTGCGCAAAGGCTGGGCGGCTATTCCGGGCTTGCTTTTGTCGGCACGCCTGAAACAATCGCCGACGAGATGGAGGAATGGCTGGTTGCCGAGGGCTCCGACGGGTTCAACATCATGTTTCCCTACCTGCCGGCAGGGCTCGATGATTTTGCCGAGAAAGTGGTGCCGGAATTGCAACGGCGAGGCATCTTCAGGCGGCAATATGAGGGGTCGACACTGCGCGAGAATCTCGGCCTGAAGCGGCCGCCCAACCGGTTTTTCGAGTAGAACATCCTTCGCGGAGAGGTCTCCATGTCAATCCAGTCCAACACCCGCATCGTGCTCGCGGCGCGACCGCAAGGCCGGCCGAAGCCGGATCATTTCCGCATCGAGACGGTTGACCTTGACCAGCCGGGAGAGGGCGAACTGCTGTTGCAGATCCTTTATCTGTCGCTCGATCCCTATATGCGCGGTCGTATGAACGCCACCAAATCCTATGCCAGGCCGGTCGATGTCGACGGTGTGATGGAGGGCGGCACCGTCGCGCGTGTGATGATCTCTCGCCATCCGGAATTTGCTGAAGGCGACATCGTCCTGTCCCACTCCGGATGGCAGAGTTTTGCATTGTCCGACGGTGTTGGGCTGCGCAAGCTCGATCCCGCGGCGGCGCCCATCACGACCGCACTGGGTGTGCTCGGAATGCCGGGCTTCACCGCCTATGCCGGTCTGCTCACCATCGGACAGCCGAAGCTTGGCGAAACGGTCGTCGTGGCGGCCGCCAGCGGTGCGGTCGGGTCGGCCGTCGGCCAGATCGCGCGCATCAAGGGAGCGCGTGCCGTCGGCATTGCCGGCGGTGCCGAAAAGTGCGCCTTCGTGCGAGACGAGCTGGGCTTTGACGCGGTCGTCGATCACCGGGCCGACGATTTTGCAGAGCAGTTGAAGGCAGCTTGCCCCGGCGGCATCGACATCTATTTCGAGAATGTCGGCGGTCCTGTCTGGGACGCGGTGTTTCCGCTGTTGAACGAGTTTGCGCGTGTGCCGGTCTGCGGGCTGATCGCGCAGTACAACGTCATCGCGGATGCCGGCACCGACCGGTTGCCGACATTGATGCAGCAAGTGCTGCACCGCAGCCTGACGATCAGGGGTTTCATCCAGCGCGAATTTGTCGACCAGCGCCCGGCCTTCTACCGCGAGATGGCCGACTGGATAGCATCCGGCCGGGTTCGATACAGGGAAGATATCGTGGATGGCATCGAAAATGCGCCACAGGCCTTTCTTGGCCTTCTCGAAGGCAGGAATTTCGGCAAGCTGATCGTGCGTATCGCGAAATAATTGTTGCGCAACGATCAGTCGGGGCTGCCTCGAGCAATTTCAGGAAAAGTGTGAAACGCTTTTCCGTCCGGAATTGCGTAAACAAGGAGTTAGAGCGGGTCGCCGTTTCCGTGAAACGGTGAACTGCTCTAGGCAATTTCTGCCGCAGCCGTGGCCGCGCCTTTCTGTTCACCACATCATGAAGGAGGCGACGTCCGCGTCCGAGACCTCGCCGGCGTTGACGTCGGCGATCGCCTGGTCGACGATCGCCACGCCCTCCGCCACTTCGTCTTCCGTCAGCGTCAGCGGTGGCATGAACTCCAGCACATTGGCCTTCAACCCGACATAGGTGAAGGCTGCACCCAGCTCATAGCCGCGATAGATGATCTTGGCCGTGGTCGCCGCCGCAACCGGCTCACGTGTCGTGCGGTCCTTGACCAGGTCGACGCCGATGGCAAGGCCGCGCCCGCGCACATCACCGATGATCTCATGCCTGGCGGCAAGGGCTCGCAGCGCGTCGGAAAACAGCATGCCGATCCGCGCCGAGCGCTCGACCAGGCCGTCCGTCTCGATCGTCTTCAGCACCGCGTTGCCGGCCGATGTCGCCACCGGATTGCCGGCGGTTGTCTGCAGCGCGAAGGCCGGCGCATGGTCCATGATCTCCTTAGGGCCGATCACGGCGGACAACGGCAAGCCACCGCCGATGCCTTTGCCGAAGACGACGAGGTCCGGCGTCAGTCCTTCATGCTGGAAGCAGTGCATCATGCCGCTGCGAGCGAGCCCGACCTTGACCTCGTCGACGACAATCTTGATGTCGTGCCTGCGGCAACGCTCCTGCAATGCCTTGAGAAAGCCAGGCGGTGGCACGATCAGCCCGCCATCCGACATCAACGGCTCGATGAACACCGCCGCGACCTGATGCGGCGGGCAGGTGGTCTCGAACTGGTAGTCGAGCAGGGCAAGCACGTCCTCGCTGCTGAAATTCGGGCGGTACGGATCGGGATAGGGCAGCAGAAGCACGCCCGGCCGGGGTAGCGTGTGGGTCATGGCGGTATGGCCGCTGATGCCCATCGAGCCGGAGAGATTTCCGTGATAGGAGCCGATGAACGAGATGAAGCGCGAACGGCCGGTGGCCGCCTGCAGCACGCGCACCGCGCAGTCGTTGGCATCCGACCCGGAATGGCCGAACCAGACGCGCCGTTCGCCTTCTCCGGGCGTAATCGCCAGCAGCCGCTCCGCCAGCGATACGGCGGGCTCGTTCGGGTAGAGCAGCAGGCTGGCGCCGGCCATGTCGCGGATCGACGTCTCGACCGCTTCGACGATGGCCGGATGGCCGTAGCCGAGCACCGCCGGACCGGCCGATCCCGACAGGTCGAGCAAGGAGCGGCCGTCTTCCTCGATCAGCCGGTTGCCCCGGCCGCCGATGACGCTGAGCGGCGAGAAACGCAGCTTGCCGATCTGGGCGATGGTCGCGGCGTCACGTTCGCGCAAGCTGAGATTGCTCACGACACTTTCTCCGCCTTCTGTGCCGGCAGTGCCGCCGCCAGCCGGTCCGCCCATTCCTCGATGCCGCGCCGTGTCGACAAAAGGTCCTGCCGGATCTCGATGAGGACGGCGGCGATGCCGCGATCGTCGCCATGGATGGGCACGGCGTAGTCGGCGTCGCGGCTGATCACATAGGGCACGTTGGCCGCGACATTGAGCGCCGCGTCGGTGCGCAGGCCCGAAAGGATCGCTTCGGCGAGACCGCTTGCATGGTCATGCAGCACGCCGGCATGCCAGGGCCTGCTGACACCGAGGAAGACCGGCGTGAAGGAATGGATCGTCACGATCCGGGTCTGCCGGCCTGCCTGTGCCCGGCCATCGAGATGGGCGGTCACCCGGTCATGAAACGGCGAAAAGATGATCTCGGCACGCCGGGTCCGCTCCGTCGCGTCGATGCCGACATTGCCGGGAATGCCGGTATCTTCCGACAGCACCGGAATGCTGCCCTGGGTATTGAGCGGCCGGTTGAGGTCGATCAGCAGCCGGGAGTAGCCGCTGAGGAAAGCTGGTGAATCGAGCTTCGCGGACAGCAGGCGGGTCACCTCGGCGGCGCCGATATCCCAGGCGATGTGGCGCTGCAGATGATTGGCATCGAGGCCGAGCTGTCGATACTCGGCCGGCATGTGGTTGGAGGCATGCTCGCACAACAGCACGATATCGGAGCGGCCGTGCTCGTTGAGGACCTCGACGGCCTCCGGCCAATCTTTTTCGGTCCGTGCGGTCATCAATAGAGCGTCCGGTAGAGATCGCAGATGGAGGCCGGATCGAGACCGGCAAGACGCTCGACTTCATGTCGTTTGAGGCCGACGAAGGTTTCGATGAAGACAGGCGCGAACCATCCCGTCACGGTGCCGTCGGCCAGCAGAGCGTCTAGCGCCGCCGGCAGGGTTTCGGGCAGGCGCACCAGACCGAGACTTGCGCGCTCCGCCTCGCTCATCAGCGTCGGGTCGCCGGTGACCAGCGGCGGCGACGGCAAGTCCGCCTTCAGTCCTTCCAGCCCGGCGCGGATGATCGCTGCCAGCGACAGATAGGGATTGCCGGTGGCGTCCGCCGCCCGGTACTCGATATTGTACTGCCGCGCCGGATCGCGTCCGCCCATCGTCACAGTCGGGCAGATGCGCAGCGACGCCTCGCGGTCGCGGTCGGCAAGCCAGGTGTAGGACGAACTCCAGCTGTGCGGCTTCAGCCGGTAGAAGGACGACACGCTCGACGCCGTCATCGCGGTCATTCCAGGCAGATGGCGCAGCACGCCGGCACAGAAGGCGCCGGCTTTGGCGGAAAGACCTCCGGGCTGCGTTGGATCGTATGTCACCGGCTTGCCGGCCTCGTCGACGAAGCTGAAATGGATGTGGACGCCGTTGCCGACGGCAGTTGGCGCTGTCTTGGGCGCGAAGCTCGCACGCCAGCCGGCATTGCGCGCCAGTTCGCGCGTGATTTCGCGGATGGCGACGGCGCGGTCGGCTGCCGTCAGCGCGTCCGCCGGCTCGTGCGTCACCTCGAACTGCTCGTCGCCGAATTCGGCGATGACCACTTCGGGTGCGACGCCGGCCTCCTCCAGCGCCGCCATCAGGTTGGGCGCGAAGGGGTCGGTTCGCCTGAGCGCGGCGAAAGACATCGAATGCGCCGGCGCGAAGCCGCCGTCGGCGACGTTGAATTCATGCTCGAAGGCGGCGATGACCGACAGGCCGGTCGCGGCTTTCAAATCGGCCGACGCCTCTTTGAGCATCGTGCGGGTGCAGCCGAGCCATGGGCTGCCGTCGAGCTCGACGATGTCGCCGGCGACCATGTCGAACGGCGTCGCCGATCCGGTGCGTGTCGTGCGAAAGCGCGCCTTGAGATCGGGGATCAGCCGCAGGTCGCCCGACGAGCCCCAGGGGTTGGGATCGACGATCGAGTTGAACGGCGTCAGCGACAGATTGGCCTGCAGCCAGCCGACCCCGGTCGTGGCGGTCTTCTGCAACTTGCTTTCGGCAACGAAACGGCCCCGCGTGACGGCGGAGAGATCCGTGGTGACGACGGCAACCAGAGGCTCGACGGTCGATGTCATGCCGGTTTTCCCAAAGCGTTGAAGCGGTCGACGACCGTGTCGGTGTCGGCCACCCAGCAGTAGCCGCCGAAGGCCTTGAGCGCGATGTCGTGGCGTTCCTGGGTGATGGTGGCGCAAGCATCCGATACGCAGGTGACGAGATAGCCGCGGTCGGCGCCGTCGCGCACCGCCATGTCGACGCATTGATCGGTCAGCACGCCGACCACGACGAGATAGCGGATGCCGAGGTTCTTGAGGAGATAGTCGACATTGGTCGAATTGAAGATGCCCGACGACGTCTTCGGCAGCATGATCTCGTCGCCAACCGGCGCCAGCGATGCCACCGGCAGTCCCTCGGGGAGGCTGGGTGCAATATGGATCGGCGTCAGCTTGTGGTCGAGCGAGCGGTCGCGGCCGTCTTCGGTCAGGCTCTGGATGATGGTGTGCAGCACCTCGACGCCATTGGCCCGCGCCGCGGCCAGCAGGCGCTCCTGGTTGGGGATCGTCCGCGAGGATGTCTGCCGGTAGAAATAGTGATCGGGGCCACGCTCCGGATGCGACGGATCGGCGCCCGGCTCCAGCCAGATGCGCTGCATGTCGACGAGCAGCAGTGCCGTTTCGCCGGCACGGAAGGCTTCGTCTCGTTTGGGTAGGGCCTGGGTCATGCTTTGTCGTCCTGCTTTGCTGATTTGGGTCCCGGCGTCTTGCGGGGTCCGGGTATCTTGCGCGCGCCGTTCTCTTGCGGGTCGCTGTCGAGCGTCACGGCATTGGCATGTCGCACGCTTTCGAGCCGCTCGATGCGGGCGCGGGCCTCGTCGCCCAGCGTCGAAACGATATGGGCGACCAGCGCCTCCATCTGGGCGATCGCCGGCGCCAGCGTGTCGTAGGGCGAGGCGACTTCGAGCGGGCTGACGATGGTGACTTCGGCGAGATCTGATATCGGCGACAGCCATTGGTCGGTGAACAGGACGATGCGCACATTGAGCGCCGCCGCTTGGCTCGCATAGGCCATCACATCAAGCTGATAGCGGCGATAGTCGAACACGACGAGCACGTCGCGGCGGTCGAGGTCGGCGAGCGTGTCGAAGGTCTGCGGGGAGAGCACACCAAGATCGCGAACCCCGGAGCGAAACTGCACGAGATAGCCGGCCAGCATGCCGGCGATGTGGCGGCTGAACCGGCCGCCAACCAGCACGACCTCGCCCTTGACCTCCATCAGCAGGCGGGCCGCCCGTTCGTATGTCTGGATGGGTGTCGCGGCGGTGGCTTTCTGCAAGGCCGTGGTGACGCTATCAAGATAGGCCAGCACGGCGCTGTCGTTGGAACCGCTCTGCCGCTTGGCCTCCATCATCAGCAGCGGCGAGTGCAGTCTTGCCTCGACTTCGGCCAGAAGCTTCGCCTGGAAATCCGGAAACCCTTCATAGCCGAGTTTTACGACCAGCCTCACCACGGTCGGATCGCTGACGCCAGCGCGCCGCGCAAGCGACGAAGCGGTGCCGAGGCCGGAGGTCGGATAGTCCGTCAACAGCAGCCGGACGATCTTCTCTTCCGACGGCGTCAGCGCAAGATCCCCGCGCATCAGAACATCGCGTATCGCCATGGGCCTCCCCGAAATCCATGTTCTCTTGTTTTGTCGAGTTTATTACAGAGATTTAAATCTTGGTCAACAATGAAGAGATGTTGACATTGTGTGATCGCTGGCCCTACCTTGTCGGAAAGCAGCCAAGAGACTGTGGGGAACAGCCATGCGAAACGGAAGCGACGTCATCGTCGTCGGTGCCGGTATTGTCGGATCGAGCGCCGCCTATCATCTGGCCAAGGCCGGTGTGAAGGTCACGTTGGTCGAGCAGACCCACCCCGCCGGCGGCCCGTCGGGCAAATCGTCGGCGCTGCTGCACGCCTTCTACCTGATGCCGGAACTGTCGCAGCTGTCCATCCGTGGCCGAGAGATCCTGGTGTCGCTGCCGGAAATCGCGGGCGAAGGATCCTTTGTCACCGAAATCGGCATGATGTGGGTCTGCGGCAACGACAACAAGGTGAGTTGGACGGCGGCAGCCGAACGCATCCGCGGCGAGGGCGCGCGCATCGAGACATTGTCGCCGCAGGCCTTTGCCGACGCGGCACCCGGCTTTGTCCTGGACAATGTCGCAATGGCGCTGTGGGAGCCGGAATATGGCTACGCCGATGCCTTCGGCGCCACCAACGCCATCGCCCGTGCCGCCCGCGCCAACGGTGCTGGGATCATGCAGAACACGTTGGTCGAGAGCCTCCAGCGGCAGGGCGACCGCATCACCGGCGTCACCTTGACCGATGGAACGGTGCTGGAAGCCGGTACCGTCGTCCTGGCCGCCGGGCCATGGACGCGCCGGCTGCTGGCGACAGTGGGCCTGGATCTGCCATTGCATGTCGAGCGCCATCCGATGGCCGTGCTGGACGCTGCCGGCAAGGCAAGGCAGGTCATGCCGTTCGCCTGGTGCGACGACATTTCCTGCAACTATGC
Organism: Mesorhizobium sp. M0491; assembly: GCF_040321265.1. NCBI lineage: Bacteria > Pseudomonadati > Pseudomonadota > Alphaproteobacteria > Hyphomicrobiales > Phyllobacteriaceae > Mesorhizobium > Mesorhizobium sp. M0491. Next base: position 51,767 of record NZ_JAMYRE010000014.1, on the reverse strand, counting down.
ACGGCCCGACAATGACGGCGTCATCCTGGCCGGCACCTGGGCCGGCGGCGGCACCGGCCTGCGCCATGAGCATGCAGGCCGTCCGCGCCTTGTCGAAAATCCCGACAACTACATGGAAGGTGTCGAGGAAGCTGAATCGGTCGAGATCCTGGAGACCTTCGCCACCCGCTTGCCGGCCATGGCCGAACTTGGCATCCGCCCCGGCTATGCCGGGCTCTACGACATGAGCCCCGACGATCTGCCTGTCATCGGCGCCATGCCTGGGGTCGAAGGGCTGGTCGTTTCTGCCGGATCCTCCGGCCACGGCTTTAAGACCGGTCCAGCCGTCGGCGAGGCCGTGGCCAGGCTGGTCACCGAGGGAGCACAGCCGATCCTGGCGCCGTTTTCGCCCGATCGCTTCAGGGCCGCGTGATGGCGTCGCCGACGATGAGCGAGAGCAACTCACGCGGCCTCATGCCGGCCGCGTTTCGCAACGCCACCGCCGATGCCCTGTGCATGGTCGCGGTGCTGCTGCTGGTGGCGCTTGCCGCCTTTGTCTTCGGCAGCGCCGCCATGCAACGTGTGGTCACCTATGCAGCGATCATGCTGACGGCGGTGCTTGGCCTGCAGATATTCTCCGGCAACAGCGGCATCGTCTCGTTCGGCCAGGCCGCCTTTGTCGGCCTCGGCGCCTACGCTACGGGCATCCTCACCATGCCGACCGCATTGCAGCGAACGGCGCTGCGCGACCTGCCGCAATTCCTCGCAGGCCATCAACTCTCCTTTGTCGCGGCGCTGGCCGTCGTCCTTGCTCTCGCGGTCATCGTCGGCCTGTTGACCGGCACGCCGCTGCTCAGGCTTTCCGGATCGAGCGCTTCGATCGCAACGCTTGCCATGCTGATCATCGTCTACACGCTGCTGGTCGCCGGACGCGAAATCACCCGCGGCAGCCAGCCATTTTACGGCGTGCCGCGCGAGGTCGGGCTGTGGACGGCTGCCGCTGTCGCTTCGGTGGCGCTGGTGGCGGCGAGGTTGTTTCGCGAAACCTCCTTCGGCCTTGCCACCCGCGCCGCCGCCAATGACGAGCGTGGTGCGGCCGCCGTCGGCGTCGACCAGCGCACGGCGCGTCTGGCCGCCTGGGTGGCGGGCGTCGTCGCCGCCATGGCCGCCGGCGCCATGATGGCGCAATTCCTTGGCGCGTTTTCGCCGCGCGATTTCTATTTCGACCTCGGCTTCACCATGCTCGCCATGCTGATCGTCGGCGGCATGACCTCGTCGCTCGGCGCTTTCGCCGGCGTCATCGTCACCATCGTTTTGGTCGAAGTGGTGCGCCGCTTCGAGGGCGGCGGCGAGGTGCTCGGCCTGCATCTGCCTGTCCTGTTCGGCTTGACCCAGGGCGTGCTGGCCATCGCCATGATCCTGGTCATCTGGCGACGCCCGACCGGTCTGTTCGGCGAGCGTGAGCTCAACCTTTTGCGCCGGCCGGGACGCCAGGCCGTGACGGCTTCGGCGGCACCTCCGCAGCATGTCGAGAGTGACCGGCTCACCGCCGACCATCTGTCGCGCCGCTATGCCGGCGTCGTTGCCGTCGATGACGTCAGTTTGAGCTTCGGGACAGACAGCATCACCGGCATTATCGGTCCCAATGGCGCCGGCAAGACCACGCTGCTCAACATGCTGGCCGGTGATGTCCAGCCAAGCACCGGCACAGTGTCTGTCGGCGGCGCGGTGCGGCAGGCTTCGGCCTTTCGCTTCGCCCGCTCCGGCGTTGCCCGCACCTTCCAGAACATCCGCGTTTTTCCGCACATGACGGTGCTCGAAAATGTCGTTGTCGCAGCACGCCAGGTGGAACCTGATCTCGGCCATGCCGAGGCGGCGGCGATGAGCGAGCTTGCGCGCATGGGGCTGGAGAGATTTGCCGATCAGCCGGCCGCCAGGCTTGCCTATGGCCAGCGCCGCCGGCTCGAAGTGGCACGCGCCCTGGTGTTGAGGCCACGCTTCCTGCTGCTCGACGAGCCGGCCGCCGGCATGAACGCCGTCGAGACCGCCGAACTGGTCTCGATTCTATCGACGGTTCGCGCGGAGCGCCGCATCGGCGTCGTGCTGATCGAACACGACATGCGGCTGGTGATGAATTTGTGCGAGCGCATCGTCGTCATCGATCATGGCCGCGTCATCGCTGACGGCACGCCCGGCGACGTCCAGAAGAACCCCGCCGTGATCGCCGCCTATCTCGGCAGCCGCACGGCGCGTGCCAAGACCGCAACAGCTGAAAACCAGACCGCATGACCTGCAACGACAACCAATCATAAAAATCCAGAAGGAGAACCGACATGCCAAGCCTCTATCGCCTCCATCGCGCCGCCCTGTGCGCTGCCGTGTTCGGCATCGCCGCCATTTCGACGGCCAGCGCCGAGGAGATCATCATCGGTGCCGCGACCGCGCAGACCGGCGGCCTTGCCCCTTACGACCAGCCGGCACTTGCCGGCCTGCGCATGTCGCTCGACGAACTCAACGCCAAGGGCGGGCTCGGCGGCAAATACACCGTCAAGCTTTTGATCAAGGACACGCGCTCCGATACCGCGCAGACCGCCACCGTCGCCCAGGAGCTGATCGACGCCGGCGCCAAGATCATGATCACGCCGTGCGATGCCGATCCCTCGATTTCCGCCGGCCAGCTCACCCAGCCGCTCGGCATTCCGACCCTGACGCTGTGCGGCTCCGCCCCGGTGCTGACCGGCGCGGTCGGCGACGTCATGTTCGGCACCTATCCGGCCGACAATGTGCAGGCGACGGCGGTCGCCGACTTTGCCGTCTCCGAAGGCAAGAAGAAGGTGTTCCTGCTGACCTCGCCGGACTCCACCTACACCGCCAATCTGCCGGAATATTTCGGCAAAGTGTTCGAGAAGAAGGGCGGCGCCATTGTCGGCCGCGGCACCTTCAGCATGGGCCAGCCCGACTTTTCCGCCGAGATCACCAACATCAAGGGCCTGGCCGACAAGCCCGACCTGATCATGACGGCGGCCTACGAGCCGGATTTCCCGGCCTTCGTCCAGCAATTGCGCGGCGCCGGCGTCACCATCCCGGTCTATGGCGCCGATGCCATCGGCACGCCGACCATCAAGGCGCTCGGCAAATTGGTCGACGGCGTCGTCTACACCGCGGCCGGCTATGCCGAGCCAGGCAGCAAGCTCGAGGCCTTCAACGCCGCCTTCACCAAATATGCCGGCCACGCACCGGAATCGACCTATGAGGTCAATGGCTACGAGATCGGCCTGATCCTCGACCAGGCGGTCAAGACGGCCGGCTCCGACGACCCGAAGGCGATCCGCGACGCCATCGCCGGCCTCAAGGATTTCGAAGGCATCACCGGCAAGATCACCTATGCCGGCACTGATCGCATGCCGCTGCGGCCAGTGGCGCTGATGCGCTACGAGGGCGGCGAGGGCAAGCATGTCGAGACCCTGATCCCCGACGCCGCCGACGTTCCGGCGCCGTGATATCATGCTGAGCGTCGAAGCCCTGAAAATCCGGTACGGCGAGGTCGAGGCGGTGCGCCGCGTCGACCTCACCGTCGGCAGCGGCGAGATCATCGCGCTGGTCGGTGCCAACGGCGCCGGCAAGAGCTCGACGCTCGGTGCCGTCGCCGGGTTGGTGCCGGCGGCATCCGGCAAGGTGGTCTTCGACGGTGTCGACATCACCGGCCTGGCGCCGGAGGCGATAGCCCGCAAGGGCGTCGCGCTGGTTCCCGAAGGCCGCCGTATCTTCGCCAGCCTGACGGTGGCCGACAATCTGCGTCTCGGCGGCGCGGTGCATCAGCCGGCGGCCGAGGCAAGGCTGCGCGAGGAGGAGATGCTGGAGTTGTTCCCGATCCTGCGCCGCTACCACCGGGTCAAGGGCGGCAATCTGTCGGGCGGCGAACAGCAGATGCTGGCCATCGCCCGCGCGCTGATGGGCAAGCCGCGCATGATCCTGCTCGACGAGCCCTCGCTCGGCCTTGCCCCGCAACTGATCGACACCGTCTTCGACCTGATCGCCGAACTGCGCCGCAAGGGCCTGACCATCCTTCTGGTCGAACAGAATGTGGCGCTGGCGCTCGAAATCGCCGACCGCGCCGTCGTGCTCGCCAATGGCGAAGTGGTGCTGGCCGGCACGGCAAAAGAACTCGCCTCCTCGGACCTCGTCCGCCAGGCCTATTTGGGAGCTTGAGAAGCATGATCGCGCAGCAGATCATCAATGCGGTGAGCCTCGGCGGCGTCTATGCGCTGCTGGCGCTCGGGCTGGCGATCGTCTTTTCCATCGTCGGCCTCATCAACTTCGCCCATGGCGAGCTGATGACGCTGTCGGGCTACGCGCTTCTGGCCTCGCTGGTGCTCGGCTTTCCCTTCCCGGTAGCCGTGCTTGTCGCCGTCTCCTGCGGCGCGCTCGCCGCTGTCGCCATGGAGCGTATCGCATTCAGGCCGATGCGCGGCGCCAGCGTCACCAGCCTGCTGTTGACCAGCTTTGCCGTCTCCAGCCTGTTGAAGGTCGTATTCCAGAACGGCATTTCGGCGCGGCCGCAAGCTGTCGCCATGCCCGGTTGGATGACCGGCGCCTTCTCCTTCGGCGATTTCACCATCGGCGTCGGTCCCAGCATCTCCATCGTCGTCTCCGCACTGGCGCTGATTGCGCTGGAAGTCTTCCTTCGCCGCTCGGTGACCGGCACGGCGATGCGCGCCGCGGCGGAAGATTTCGACGTCGTGCGCCTGATGGGCATTCCGGCCAGCCGCATCATCGCCACCGCCTTCCTGCTCTCCGGCCTGCTTGCCGGGCTGGCGGCCATGCTGTGGGTGGCGCAGCGTGCCTCAGTCGATCCGCTGATGGGCTTTACGCCGGTGCTGAAGGCCTTCATCGCCGCCGTCGTCGGCGGGCTCGGCAGCTTGCCCGGTGCTGTCGCCGGCGGTTTTCTGCTCGGCATCATCGAGGTTTTGTTGCAGGCGACGCTTCCGGGAGCGATCGCGCCCTACCGCGATGCCATCGTGCTGTCGGGGGTCATCGCGGTACTGCTGGTTCGCCCGCAAGGCCTGATCCCGGCGGTTCGCGCTCAGCGAAGCTGACCTGATGTATACCAAGCCTGAATTTGCGCCGCTGTCGTCGGACGAGGTGTTCGGCCTGATCGAGGCTGCGGCCTTCGCGACGGTGGTGACAGCGGGACCGCAGGGCCTTGTCGTCTCGCATCTTCCCTTCGTGCTCGATCGCCCGCGTGGTGAAAACGGAACGCTGGTCTCGCATCTCGCCAGGGCCAATCCGCACAGCACCTTGATCAGCGAAGGCAGGGAGACGGTCGCTATCTTCCACGGCCCACATGGCTACATCTCGCCGTCCTGGTATCCGCGCAACCCGGTGCGCGACAGCGCGCCGACCTGGAATTTTGCTGTCGTGCATTGCCATGGGCATCCGGTTCCGCTCGACGATCATGCCACCGCCCGGCATCTCTTGCAGCTTGTCGACGTGCTGGAGAAAGATCGCGAGGATCGCTGGCGCATGCGCGAGCTCGGCCCTGGCGGCATGGAGCGGCGCATACCTGGTATCATAGGGTTTGACCTGCCGATCGATCGGCTCGAGGCCAAGTTCAAGATGGGTCAGGATGAGCGCCTCTACGACACAGGCGGAGCCATCAGGGCGCTGGAGCAAAATGACCCTGCGCTGGCAACGATGATGAAGACGCACAACGCGCATCGCCAGGACTGACCGGCTGCATGCGGCAAGGACAAGAAAAAATGATTCCCAATCTCAACATCGTCCCCTTCGTCAGCGTCGACCACATGATGAAGCTGGTGCTGAAGATCGGCGTCGAGCGCTTCCTCGTCGAACTCTCAGGCTACATCGAGGACGATTTCCGCCGCTGGGAACTGTTCGACAAGACGCCGCGCGTCGCCTCGCACAGCGCCGAAGGCGTCATCGAGCTGATGCCGACCAGCGACGGCGAGGTCTATGGCTTCAAATATGTCAACGGGCACCCCAAGAACATGCGCGAGGGCCGCCAGACGGTGACCGCCTTCGGCATGCTCGCCGATGTCCACAATGGCTACCCCGTATTGCTGTCGGAAATGACCATCCTGACCGCGCTGCGCACGGCGGCGATGTCGGCCCTGGCCGCCAAGTACCTGGCGCCGACTGGCTCCGACTGCATGGCGCTGATCGGCAACGGCGCTCAGGCCGAATTCCAGGCGGTAGCCTTCAAGGCGCTGCTCGGCGTCGACAGGCTGAGGCTTTACGACATCGATCGCAAGGCCACCGAAAAATGCATCCGCAATCTGGCCGGCCTCGGCTTCGACATGGTCGCCTGCGGCACCGCGCAAGAGGCGGTAGAAGGGGCCGACATCATCACCACCGTCACCGCCGACAAGCAGTACGCCACCATCCTCACCGACAACATGGTCGGCTCCGGCGTGCACATCAACGCCGTCGGTGGCGACTGTCCCGGCAAGACCGAACTGCACCGCGATATCCTGCTGCGCTCCGACATCTTCGTCGAATATCCGCCGCAGACCCGCATCGAGGGCGAGATCCAGCAGCTTGCACCAGATCACAAGGTGACCGAGCTGTGGCAGGTGATGTCAGGCGCCGTGCAAGGCCGGCGCGATCCCGGGCAGATCACGCTGTTTGATTCGGTCGGTTTCGCCATCGAGGATTTTTCGGCACTGCGTTACGTCAGGGATCAACTGCGCTCGACCGGCCTCTATCAGGAACTCGACATGCTGGCCGACCCCGACGAGCCGCGCGACCTGTTCGGCATGCTGCTGCGGGCGGCCCAGCAGGGTTGAGACATCGGTCGTTCAGATAGCCGAACCCCACATGGCATCCGGCACCACTACCAGCTTGCCGACGAAATCCTTGGCGATGAAATCCGCTTGCGCATGGTGGAAATCGGAGAGCTTGTAGACGCCGCCGACCAGCGGCCGGATCTTTTTCGCCTCGATGTGCCCGACGATGCGGCGGAAATCCGCGCGCGTGCCTTGGCTCGAGCCATGCAACTGCAATTGCTTCAGGTACATGGTCCTGAGATCGAGCTGCACGACCGGGCCGGCGATTGCGCCAGCCGTGGTGTAGCGGCCCTCGGGCCTGAGAATACGCAGGAGGTCATTGAAGATGGCACCGCCAACAAGGTCGGCGACAACGTCGATCGGCTGGCCTCCGGTCGCCTCGTTCACGGCATGCGGCAGGTCGGCAACGCCACGGGTGATGACAGCCTCGGCGCCGATGTCGCGCACCGCCTGCTCCTTGCCCTTGCCGACGACGGCATAGGGGATGGCGCCGCGCGCCCGTGCCAGCTGCACGATGCCGGAGCCGACACCGCCCGAGGCGCCGGTGACCAGCACGCGCTCGCCAGCCTTGAGCGCGGCGCGTTCCAGCATCTGTTCGCCGGTCAGATAGGCGCAGCAGAAGGTGGCGAGCTCGACGTCGGTCATGTCGGTATCGACGACATGAGCATTCTCGGCCGGCACGGCCTGGTACTCGGCGTAACCGCCATCGCGACCGTGGCCCATATAGTCAATGTCGGCGAGCGAATCGTCGTCGCGGTTGTAGATCGAGAAGTCGACCATCACCCGTTCGCCGATACGATCAGGCGACACGCCTTCGCCAACGGCGGCGATGGTGCCGACAGTGTCGGTGCCCTGAATGCGCGGGAAGCTCAGAGTGTTGCCCTGACGCCGCCAGGTCGACACTGCAGCCGCGTCCTCTTCTGTGCCATAGGCGCCCTGGCGCACCCAGACGTCGGTGTTGTTCATCCCGCAGGCGCTGACTTTCACCAGCACTTCACCCGGCGCAGGCGCAGGCACTTTGACATCGCTGCGGTAGATGAGCTTTTCCGGTCCGCCGTGCCCGGTAAGCAGCACGGCGGCCATGGTGGCGGGGACAGTTTTGGTCATGGCATTCATGGATCGATCTCAGAGATTGGCAAACACGCTCTTGACCGCGTCGGCGGTCTTCGAAACGACGATGTCGGCTTCTTCGCGGGTCAGGCAGAGCGGCGGCGCAAAGCCGAGAATGTCGCCCTGCGGCATGGCGCGGCCGATGACCCCGCTTGCTGCAAGCGTCGTCGCAACCTGCGGTCCGATCTTGAGCGAAGCATCGAAGAACACCCGATCGTCCTTGTCGGCAACGAACTCGACCGCCGCCAGCATGCCGTCGCCGCGCACGTCACCGACATGTTTGTGACCGCCGACCGCCTTGGCCAGCTCGGCGCGGAAAAAGGCGCCGGTCTCGCGGGCATTGGTCACAAGATCCATCTCGTCGATCAGTTCGAGATTGGCGACGCCGGCGGCAACGCAGATCGGGTGCGCGGAATAGGTCCAGCCATGGCCGAGCGAGCCGAGCTTGTCGGAGCCCTCAACCAGCACCTGCCACATCTTGTCGGCGACGATGACGCCCGACAGCGGCGCATAGGCCGAGGTCAGGCCCTTGGCGATGGTGATCAGGTCCGGCTTGATGCCGTAATGGTCGGAGCCGAACATGGTGCCCAGCCGGCCGAAGCCCGTCACCACTTCGTCGGCGACCAGAAGCACGTCGTACTTCTTAAGCACCGCCTGGATCTTTTCCCAATAGCCTGCCGGCGGCGGCACGATGCCGCCAGTGCCGAGGATCGGCTCGCCGATGAAGGCCGCGACGGTTTCCGGACCCTCGGCCAGGATCATCTCCTCGAGCTTGTCGGCGCAATGCTGCGAGAACTGTTCTTCGCTCATCGAGCGGTCGGCTCGGCGGAAATAATAAGGCGCCTCGGTATGCAGGATCGGCGCGCGCGGCAGGTCGAAGGCGTTGTGGAACAGGTCGAGCCCGGTCAGCGAACCGGTCATCACGCCCGAACCGTGATAGCCCCGCCAGCGCGAGATGATCTTCTTCTTCTCCGGCCGTCCGAGCACATTGTTGTAGTACCAGATCAGCTTGATGTTGGTTTCGTTGGCGTCGGAACCGGAGAGGCCGAAATAGACCCGCGACATGCCCTGCGGCGCGCGGTCGATGATCATCTTGGCCAGCGTGATCGAGGCTTCGGTGCCGTGGCCGACATAGGCGTGGTAGTAAGCGAGGTTCTTCGCCTGGGCGGCCATGGCATCAGCGATCTTCTGGCGGCCGTAGCCGACATTGACACAATAGAGGCCTGCGAAGGCATCGAGGCTCTTCCGGCCATTGTTGTCCCACACGGTGACGCCTTCACCGCCGGCCATGATGCGCGTCGGGCTTTCACCCCGCGCATGCGTTCCCATATGGGTCGAGGGGTGGAAGAAGTGGTCGCGATCCCAGGCGGCGAGTTCGTTGGACTGGTCGAGCATTCTTTTGACTCCTGACAAAAGGGTGATTCCGGCGCAGCTTAAGCTACATCGAGACAGAGATATTTTAGATCGGTGAAGGCCTCGAGCCCGTGGCGCGAGCCTTCGCGGCCGATGCCGGATTGCTTGACGCCGCCGAAGGGTATCGGCGCGCCGGTGATCTTGACGCGGTTGATGGCAACCATGCCGTAGTCGAGCGCGCGGCCCATGCGCAACTGGCGGGCGCCGTTCTCGGTCACGACATAGGCGACGAGGCCATACTCGGTGGCGTTGGCGCGGGCGATCACCTCGTCCTCGCTGTCGAAAGCTGTCACGGCGGCGACCGGACCGAAAGTTTCCTCGCGCATGATCAGCGCTTCATCGGTGACATCGGCCAGCAGCGTCGGCTGATAGAACAGGGGGCCAGCCTGGTGCCGCTTGCCGCCGGTGAGGCAGCGCGCGCCAAGGGTCAGCGCATCGGTGACCTGCTCTTCGATCTTCTTGATCGCGCGCTCATGCATCAGCGGGCCGATGTCGGTGTCATCTGCAAGGCCATTGCCGGTTCGCAGCGCCTCGATGCGCGCGGTGAAAGCTGCGCAGAAGCGATCGTAGAGCGGACGCTGGACATAGATGCGGTTGGCGGCGAGGCAGTCCTGGCCCGACGTGGCGAATTTGGCGTCGATGGCGATATCAACCGCTTTGTCCAGATCGGCATCGGCAAAGACGATCAGCGGCGCATGGCCGCCAAGCTCCATCACCAGCCGTTTCATGGTCGGCGCACTTTGCGCGGCGATCAGCCGGCCGATCTCGGTCGAGCCGGTGAAGCTCATGGCGCGAACGCGCGGATCTTCGCACATCCGGCCGACGATGGTCGAAGCCTTGCCGGTGATGATGTTGAAGACGCCGGCGGGCAGGCCGGCGCGTTCGCCGAGTTCGGCCAGCGCCAGCGCCGACAGCGGTGTTTCCGAGGAGGGATGCGCAACAATGGTGCAGCCGGCGGCAAGGGCTGCCGCCGCCTTGCGGGTCAGCATCGCCGACGGAAAATTCCACGGCGTGACGACACCAACGACACCGAGCGGCTCGCGCCGCACCATCATTTCGGCGCCCGGCAGATGGCTTGTGACGCTCTCGGCATTCAGCCGTTTTGCTTCTTCGGCATACCATTCGACGAAGGAAGCGGCATAGTCGATCTCGCCCAGCGACTCCTGCAGCGGCTTGCCCTGTTCCAGCGTCATCAGCAGAGCCAGGTCATCCTTGGCGCCGATGATCAACTCGAACCATTTGCGCAGGATTTTCGAGCGCTCCTGCGGCAACAGCGCCCGCCAGGCCGGAAAGGCGCGCGCGGCGGCATCGATCGCCTTTGTCGTCTGCCGGCCATCGAGCGCGGCGACGAAAGCAACGGTGGTGCCGGTGGCCGGATCGGTGACCTCGAAGCTCTCGGCGGCTTCGCTCGCCGTCCAATGGCCATCGACATAGGCGAGTTCGCGCAACAGCCGGCGGTCGGCGAGGCCGTCGAGCGCTTCATGGCGATGCGAGCGGGCGAAATGCGCGGACATGGTCGAGGCCTCCCGGTTCGGACTGATGCGGGAAGACTATCCGCCCGATGCAGATAGAGAGGCTGTTTGGATGCCTCGAAGGAGAGAGACTCTCTCTTTTGTCCCGCCCCGACAGATGATCTCTCCGCCTTAAGCCGACGCCGGCAGCAGGTCGGCTATGGGCAGCGCGATCTCGTCCTTCACCGTCTTGGTGACGATGTAGGTGAAGTAGCGGTCGATGCCGATTTCCCGTTCGAGCAAGCCATCGACCAGCCGCTGATAGGCGTCGATGTCGCGCGCCATCACCTTCACCACATAGTCGACGCCGCCGCCGACAGACCAGCAGGCGACGATCTCGGGAACATCGCGGATGACGCGCTCGAAGCGGTCGAAATCGGCCTGGCGGTGGTTTGCCAGCGTCACCTCCATCAGCACGGTGGCAACGGGTGCGACGACGCGCATGGCGATCCTGGCGTGATAGCCCGAGACGATGCCGGCCTTCTCCAGCTTGCGCAGCCGCATCCAGCACGGCGTCGGCGACAGGCCGACCTGCTCGGCCAGCGCCAACTTGGTGATGCGTCCGTCGCGCTGGATGGCGTCGAGGATTTTCAGGTCGATCGGGTCGAGTTTCGCGGATGTCATCAGAGCTCACTTTTCGTCCGAGTACCATGACGGCGCATTATTTCGATTGTCAATTGCACTGATTTCGATCTCTAATAAGTCATGACATTGTGGCAACCCGATCCCGCGCTCATCCGGCGCCCGGCCTATCAATCGCTGGCCGACCAGTTCGCGCGCGCCATCCATGACGGGCGCCTCGCCAATGGCGCGCGGCTGCCGACCCATCGACGTCTGGCCGACGACCTCAAGCTTTCTGTGCAGACGGTGAGCCGCGCCTATGAGGAATTGATCCGCCGCGGGCTGATTTCGGGCGAGATCGGCCGCGGCAGCTTCGTCCAGACGCAGCGCCGCGAGCCGGAACCGCCCTATCTGCCGGAGCGGCTCGGCGAAGTCATCGATCTGTCGATCCTGAAGCCGGTCTGCGAGCCGATGCATCTGGAGCGGCTGAAGCAGGCGCTGGGCTGGCTGGCCGAGAACCTGCCGTCGAGTTCGGCACTGTCGTTTCGGCCCAACATGGTGTTTCCGCGCCACCGCGCGGTGGCGGTCGAATGGCTGAAACTGTGCGGTCTCGACACCTCCGCGCAGAACATCAGCCTGACCAACGGCGCCACCGCCGGCATGACGGTAGCGCTGATGAGTGTCGCCCCGCCGGGCTCGACGGTCGCCACCGAGGCGATCGGCCACCATACGCTGGTGCCGTTGGCACGCTATCTCGGCTTCAACCTGGAAGGCCTGCCGATCGACGACAACGGCCTGATCCCGGAAGCGCTGGACGAAGCCTGCCGGCTTTCCGACATCCGCGCGGTCTTCGTGCAGCCCTCGGTGATCAACCCGACGGCGACGTTGATGGATGCGCGGCGGCGCGAAGAAATCGCCGCGGTCGCGCGCAAGCACGACATCGCCATCATCGAGAACGATGTGCTCGGTCCGCTGGTCGAAGACCGGCCGCCGCCGGTTGCCGCGTTCGCGCCGGAGCGCACGCTCTACGTCACCTCCTTCACCAAGATCACCGTGCCCGGGCTGCGCATCGGCTATCTCGTCGCACCCGACCGCTATGTCGCCGCCGTCGCCAACCGGCATCTGGTTTCGAACTGGATGGCGACGCCGCTGGTGGCCGAGATCGCCACAAAATGGGTGACCGACGGGACGGCGATGGAGCTTGTCCACTGGCAGCGCGCGGCTTTGCGGCGCCGGCAGGATATTGCAGCGCAAGTGCTGGCGGGGGTCGGCTATCGCGCCCGGCGAGACGGGCTGCATGTCTGGCTGCAACTGCCGGCCGACCGCGCCGAGGAAAGCTTTGTCGCCCAGGCCCGCCTGCAGGGTGTGGCGATTGCACCCGGCACGTCCTTCCGTATTTCGGCTGCGCCGTGGCATCCGGCGGTGCGTATCTCGCTGGGTTCGACCACCGAGGGGGAACTGCGCGCCGGCCTCGGCGTTGTCACCAAGCTGCTGCTTGGCGATCCGGAACACCTGCTGCTCGCTATCTAGGCTGGGGTTGCTCGGAAATTGTGCGGAATCAGAAATAATTGTCATGATATTATTTTCTCAATTGACATGATTTGGCGCGTTCCGCATCGTTAAGAGCATAGACCTCTCCAGGACGGGGAACTGCAGTGCCCACGCCCATCATCAAGATCGACGCCATTTCAAAAAGCTTCGGCACTTTCAAAGTGCTGGACGGCCTGTCGATGCAGGTCATGCCTGGCGAAAAGCTGGCACTGATCGGCCCGTCGGGCTCGGGCAAGACGACAATCCTGCGCATCCTGATGACGCTGGAGCGCATCGATGGCGGTCATATCCAGATCGACGGTGAGCAGCTCTATCACATGGAACGCAACGGCCAGTTGCTGCCCGCCGATGAGCGACACCTGACAAGGATGCGCCAGAAGATCGGCATGGTCTTCCAGCTGTTCAACCTGTTTCCGCACAAATGCGTCATGGACAATGTCACGCTGGCGCCGATGCTGACCAAGGGCACGCCGCGTGCGGCCGCCGAAAAGCGGGCGATGGAACTGCTCGAGATGGTCGGCATGGCCGACAAGGCGAAAAGCATGCCGGCACAGCTTTCCGGCGGGCAGAAGCAGCGCGTGGCGATCGCCCGGGCGCTGGCGCTGTCGCCAAAGATCATGCTGTTCGACGAGGTGACGTCGGCGCTCGATCCGGAGCTGGTCGAGGAGGTGATGAACGTCATGCGCAAGCTTGCCGCCGAGACCGACATGACCATGCTGCTGGTCACCCACGAGATGGGCTTTGCCCATGATTTCGCCGACCGGGTGCTGTTCTTCGATCGTGGCAGGATCGTCGAGGAGGGCAAGCCCGACGAGATTTTCCGCAATCCCAAGCGGGAGCGCACGCAAGGCTTCCTGAAGAAGATCATCGCGGCCGGACATCGCGTCTGACCGCAATGCCCAAGGCGACGAAGTCGTCCCGAGGTGGCGAGAGCCGCCTCGTAACAAAGCAAGACAAGAAACAAGGAGTTGGGAACAATGAAAAAACTTGGCATTCTGGCTGGCGTCGCCAGCCTTGCGTTGGCGGCGGTGCTGGCCGCCTCGAACGTGGGTTCGGCCGATGACAGCAAGCTCGAACAGCTCAAGGCGCAAGGTTTCGCCCGCCTCGCCATCGCCAACGAGCCGCCCTATACGGCGGTCGCCGCCGACGGCAAGGTTTCGGGTGCCGCGCCTGATGTGGCCCGCGAGATATTCAAGCGGCTCGGCGTCGCCGACGTCGCCGCTTCGATCTCCGAATATGGCGCCATGATCCCTGGCCTGCAGGCCGGTCGCTTCGATGTCGTCACCGCCGGCCTGTTCATGAAGCCGGAACGCTGCGCCGCCGTCGTCTATTCCGAGCCGGTGCTTTGCGATGCCGAGGCGATGTTGGTGAAGAAGGGCAATCCGAAGGGCTTCAAGAGCTATGAGGATGTCGCCAAGGATACGACTGCGACCATCGGTGCGCCGGGCGGCGGCACCGAGGAGAAGCTCGCCCTCAATGCCGGCGTGCCACGCGATCGCGTCATCGTCGTGCCGGATGGCCAGAGCGGCGTGAAGATGCTTCAGGATGGCCGCATCGACGCTTATTCGCTGCCCGTCCTGTCGATCAATGATCTGGTCAAGAAGGCCAACGATCCGAACCTCGAAGTCATCGCTCCGGTGCAGGGCGCACCGGTCTATTGCGACGGCGCCGCCTTCAAGAAGGGCGACGAGGCACTGCGCGACGCCTTCGACGTAGAACTGGCCAAGATGAAGAAATCAGGCGAGTTCGCCAAGATCATCGAGCCCTACGGCTTCTCGGCGGCGGCCGCGATGTCGACCAGCCGCGACAAGCTCTGCGCGGCGAAGTGAAGTAAGGAAGACCCCTTCATCCGGCCCTTCGGGCCACCTTCTCCCCGCTGGGGAGAAGAGGCTGGCGCCGACGCTGGTGGTCTCCTCTCCCCGCCGGGGAGAGGTCGGCCGAGCGTAGCGGAGGCCGGGTGAGGGGGCTTCGACCAAACGTCCAGGTGGAACAGTACATTAGATGACCCAGTGGTCCGGCTATTTCGGCCTGATATTGCAGGGAGCGCTTGTCACCATCGAGCTGACGCTGATGGGGTCGGTGCTTGCGCTGTTCATGGCCTTTCTTGCCGGAATGGGGCGGCTGTCGCGTTTCTTCGTGCTGCGCGCGCTGGCTACCGCCTACATCGAATTCTTCCGCGGCACCTCGATCTTCGTGCAGTTGTTCTGGGCCTATTTCGTGCTGCCCTTCATCGGCATTTCGCTGACCCCGTTGCAGGCCGGCGTGCTGGCGCTCGGCCTCAATGTCGGCGCCTATGCCGCCGAAGTGGTGCGTGGCGCCATCCAGTCGATCGGCCGCGAACAGTATGAGGCCTGCACAGCGCTCAATCTCGGCCGCTGGCAAGGCATGCGCCACATCATCCTGCCGCAGGCGCTGCTGGTGATGCTGCCGACTTTTGGCAACAATGCCATCGAATTGCTCAAGGCGACCGCCGTGGTGTCGCTGATCTCGCTCACCGACCTGACCTTCCAGGCGCAGGTGGTGCGCGCCCAGACCGGCAACACCCTGGTGCCGTTCACCACCATCCTGATCATCTATTTCGTCCTCGCCCTGCTCATCTCGTGGGGCGTGCGCTCGCTGGAACGACGCATGGCGCGCGGCCTCGATGGGGTGCGTGCCTGATGGCCAATTCCCTTCTGACAAATTGGGCTTGCTGATGGAGTGGGATTGGAACTTCGTCTGGGAAATCATGCCGACGCTGATCCAGGGGGTGAAGATCACCATCCTGGCGACGCTGCTCGGCTCGGTGCTGGCGGCGATCGTCGGGCTTGGCATTGCGCTTGCGCGCCGCTCGCCCAACAAAGCGCTGTCGCGCACGGTCGGCTTCCTCGCAGAGTTCATCCGCGGCACGCCATTGCTGGTGCAGCTCTATTTCATTTTCTACGTGCTGCCCGACATCGGCATCCTGCTGCCGCCGCTGGTCGCCGGTGTCATCGGGCTCGGGCTGCACTACGGCACCTACACGGCGGAAGTTTATCGCGCCGGCATCGACAATGTGCCGCGCGGCCAGTGGGAAGCGGCCAAGGCGTGCAATCTGAGCGCCACGCAGACCTGGACCAACATCATCATTCCGCAGGCTATCCCGCCGATGATACCGGCGCTCGCCAATTACTTCATCGCCATGTTCAAGGAAACGCCGCTGCTGTCGGCAATCACCGTGCTGGAACTGATGAACCAGGCCAAAAGCGTCGCCAACACCTACTATCGCTATATCGAGCCGATCACCCTGGTCGGTGCTTTCTTCCTGGTCATCAGTCTGTTTTCGGTCGTGCTGCTGCGCTGGCTGGAACGCCGCTACGGCAAGATCGAGAGGTAGCCGATGAAACCCTTGCCCGAGATCAAGGTCTACCCGAAACGGTCGGCGCTGGATGCGCGCCCGCTGGAGCGGCGCGTCGGCCTGATTATCCTGGCCACCGACCATACCAGCGAACCGGATTTCCGCCGCATGGTGGCGGGCGAGCGGGTCGGCGTCTATGTCGCGCGCATTCCCTATGCCAACCCGACGACGCCTGAAAACCTGCGCAAGATGCAGCCGGCGCTGACGGCGGGCGCGGCCCTGATCCTGCCGGACGAGAAGCTCGATGCCATCTGCTATTCCTGCACTTCGGCCTCGGTGGTGATCGGCGATGCCGAGATCGAGGCGGCGATCCAGGTCGCAAAGCCCGGCGTGCCGGTGGTCACACCGCCGATGGCGGGCGTGCGCGGGCTGCGTGCTCTGGGCGCAAACAAGATCAGCATTCTCACTCCCTACACGGTCGAGACATCCAGGCCGATGGCCGCCTATTTCGCCGCGCGCGGCTTCGAGATCGTCAGCTTCACCTGCCTCGGCTTCGAGGACGACCGCGAGATGGCACGCATCGCACCGGCAACGCTTGTCGACCTGGCGCGTGAAGCGACCGACGCCAGCGCCGATGCGCTGTTCGTGTCGTGCACGGCGCTGCGTAGCGCCCTCGCGGTCACCGGCATGGAAAATTCTATTGGACGTCCCGTGGTGACCAGCAACCAGGCGACCGCCTGGAACTGCCTGAGATTGTGCGGGGATGAGGCGCCGCATCCTGAGTTCGGGCGGCTGATGACGTTGCCCTTGGTTCAGTAAGATTATGTCCAGTGTGAGCGAGCACCCCCCTCTGGCCTGCCGGCTATCTCCCCCTCAAGGGGGGAGATTGGCAGTTCATGCGTCACCGCTCTTCCTGCAACATCGACAATTGGCGAAGGTGTTGCAGCCGCTAATCTCCCCCCTTGAGGGGGAGATGGCCGGCAGGCCAGAGGGGGGCGTTTCGTGATGCCCGCCGTCATTCTCACCGACATCCGTACCGCCCGTGAGCGTATCGCTGGTAAAGTCGAGCGCACGCCAACCGTCTTGTCCCACAGCCTCTCGGAACAGTTCGGCGTCCCCGTTCACCTCAAGCTCGAGCATCGCCAGACCACCGGCAGCTTCAAGCTGCGTGGCGCCTCGAACGCCGTCGCCTCGTTGAACGCCGAACAGAAGGCGCGGGGCGTGGTCGCGGCCTCGACCGGCAATCACGGCCGCGCGCTGGCGCATGCGGCGAAGCTTGAGGGCATGCGCGCCGTAATCTGCATGTCGCGCCTGGTGCCCGGCAACAAGCTCGACGAGATCCGCCGGCTTGGCGCGGAAGTCCGCATCGTCGGCGACAGCCAGGACGATGCCCAGCAGGAGGTCGATCGGCTGGTGGCGCAAGAGGGGCTGGTTATGCTGCCGCCCTTCGACCATCCCGACATCATCGCCGGGCAAGGCACGCTCGGGCTTGAGATGATCGAGCAGGTCCCGGATGCCGCCCTCGTTCTGGCCCAGATCTCCGGCGGTGGGCTCGCATCAGGGGTTGCTACAGCCATCAAAGGCGTCAGCCCCCGGACAAAAGTCGTCGGTGTCTCGATGGCGCGTGGCGCGGCGATGAAGGCCAGCCTCGATGCGGGCCAGCCGGTGCTGGTGGAAGAATTGCCGACGCTGGCGGATTCGCTCGGTGGTGGCATCGGCCTCGACAACCGGCTGACCTTCGCCATGTGCCGCGACCTGCTCGACGATGTCGTCCTGCTCAGCGAAGACGAGATCGCCGCCGGCATCCGCCACGCCTATGCGCAGGAGCGCGAGATCGTCGAGGGCGCCGGCGCGGTCGGCATCGC
This sequence comes from Mesorhizobium sp. M0491, assembly GCF_040321265.1. Classification (NCBI taxonomy): domain Bacteria; kingdom Pseudomonadati; phylum Pseudomonadota; class Alphaproteobacteria; order Hyphomicrobiales; family Phyllobacteriaceae; genus Mesorhizobium; species Mesorhizobium sp. M0491. Next base: position 33,655 of record NZ_JAMYRE010000014.1, on the reverse strand, counting down.
CGCACTGCTCGCCGGCAAGATTACGGCGAACGGGCCGGTGGTTGTGCTTCTTTCTGGCCGAAACATTGATATGGAGCTGCATCGGAAAATCGTCTGCGGTGACACTTCGATAAATGCGGGTCGCGCCGGATGAAACGTCTTTCACGCCGAGTTTCTTCACACCCCCCTCTGTCCTGCCGGACATCTCCCCCGCAAGGGGGGAGATCGGCAGCTTCGATGCTGCCGCTTTTCTTGCGGCGTCTGAGATTGGCGAAGGCAAAGATGAAGTCCAATCTCCCCCCTTGCGGGGGAGATGTCCGGCAGGACAGAGGGGGGTGTGACAGAACGCTGTCCTTTGCAGAGCTTGCCACTCCGGAGCGCGCCGCATGAGCCGGATGACCATCCTTACCGAGAAAGAGTTGCGGGCGATCGTGACACTCGATCTCGATGCCGTCGCCTGCATTGAAAACGCTTTCCGCGCGCTCGCTACCCTGCCGGTGGCGATGCCGCCGATCCTGCGGCTCGACATTCCCGAGTACCACGGCGAGGTCGACGTGAAGACAGCCTATGTGCCGGGCATTGACGGCTTCGCCATCAAGATCAGCCCCGGCTTCTTCGACAATCCGAAGCTCGGCCTGCCCAGCGTCAACGGCATGATGGTGCTGCTTTCGGCCAAGACCGGCCTAGTCGAGGCGCTGTTGCTCGACAATGGCTATCTCACCGACGTCCGCACGGCTGCCGCCGGCGCCGTCGCCGCCAAACATCTGTCGCGGCAGGACTCGTCCGTTGCCGCGATCTTCGGCGCCGGCGTCCAGGCCGGATTGCAATTGGAATCCCTCATGCTGGTGCGGCCGATTGCCGAGGCGCGCATCTGGGCGCGCGATGCGGCAAAGGCCGAGGCGACCGCCGGAGCCCTGCGCGAAAAGATCGGCATCGTCGTGCGCGCTGAATCCGACGCGGCAAACGCGGTCGCCGGCGCCGACATCATCGTCACCACCACGCCTTCGACCGAGCCGCTGATCAAGGCGGGATTCGTTTCCGCCGGCCAGCACATCACCGCGATGGGTTCCGACGCCGAGCATAAGAACGAGATCGCGCCGGCAATCCTGCGCATGGCCGATCTCTATGTCGCCGACAGTGCCCGCCAGACAAGGCGGTTGGGTGAGCTGCACCATGCCATCGCGGCGGGCGTGATGGCCGCCGAGGAAGAGGTGACCGAACTCGGCCAGATCATCGCCGGCGAAAAACATGGCCGGCGCTCGGCCAGCGACATCACCATCGCCGACCTCACCGGCACTGGCGTCCAGGACACGGCGATCGCCACGCTCGCTCGAGATCGCGCGAGGGTGGCCAACTCCGGAACGATTTTCGAAAGCTGATGCTGGCCAAAGCGTGATCCGGAAAAGTGGGAACAGGTTTTCTCGGACAAACAGTTTCCGTTTTGTCCAGAGATCACTCTCAAACAAGAACGACGAGTTGGATTCAAAGCTGATACCGGCCGCAAGGCCCAACAAACGAGGACCAAGAACAATGCAACCGAACCTGAAGTTCTCGCGCGGCGAATTTGCGGATCGTCTCGCCAAAACGCGCAAAGCCATGGAGGTGAAGGGCGTCGATCTTCTTGTTATCAGCGATCCTTCCAATATGGCCTGGTTGACCGGCTATGATGGCTGGTCGTTCTATGTGCACCAGGCGGTTATCGTGCCGCCTTCGGGCGAGCCGGTCTGGTACGGCCGCGGCCAGGACGCCAACGGCGCCAAGCGCACCGCCTATCTCGCGCACGACAACATCGTCGGCTATGCCGACCACTATGTGCAGTCGACCGAGCGCCACCCGATGGATTTTTTGGCGAGCGTGCTTGCGGATCGCGGCTGGGGCAAGCTGACAGTCGGCGTCGAAATGGACAATTACTGGTTCTCGGCGGCCGCCTTCGCGTCGCTGCAGAAGCATTTGCCCAATGCCCGCTTTGTCGATGCCACCGCGCTGGTCAACTGGCAGCGTGCGGTGAAGAGCCCGACCGAGATCGACTATATGCGCAAGGCGGCCCGCATCGTCGAAGCGATGCACCAGCGCATATTCGACAAGATCGAGGTCGGCATGCGCAAATGCGATCTCGTTGCCGAAATCTATGATGCCGGCACGCGCGGCGTTGACGGTATCGGCGGTGATTATCCGGCGATCGTGCCGCTGCTGCCGTCGGGTGCCGATGCCTCGGCGCCGCATCTGACCTGGGATGACAGACCGATGAAGCGGGGCGAGGGCACCTTCTTCGAGATTGCCGGCTGCTACAACCGCTATCACTGCCCGCTGTCGCGCACCGTCTTCCTCGGCAAGCCGACGCAGGAATTCCTCGATGCCGAGAAGGCGACGCTGGAAGGCATGGAAGCGGGGCTGGCCGCGGCGAAACCCGGCAACGCCTGCGAGGACATTGCCAACGCCTTCTTCGGTGTCCTCAAGCGATACGGCATCATCAAGGACAACCGCACCGGCTATTCGATCGGCCTGTCCTATCCGCCGGACTGGGGCGAACGCACGATGAGCCTGCGCCCCGGCGACCGCACCGAGCTCAGGCCCGGCATGACCTTCCATTTCATGACCGGCCTGTGGCTGGAAACGATGGGACTGGAGATCACCGAGTCCATCCTGATCACCGAAACCGGTGTAGAGTGCCTGGCCAATGTGCCGCGCAAGCTGGTGGTGAAGGATTGAGCCCGATGTCCAGTATCCGCCCGTCGCCCATCGCGCCGACCGTCGATTTCGACCGCGACGGCGTCCAGCACGGTTTCCTGCGCTTGCCCTACAGCCGCGACGACTCCGCGTGGGGCTCGGTGATGATCCCGATCTGCGTCATCCGCGACGGCAACGGGCCGGCAGCGCTGCTGTCCGGCGGCAACCATGGCGACGAGTATGAGGGGCCGCTGGCACTCTACGATCTCGCCAGGACCCTCGATCCCAAGCAAGTCAGCGGCACGGTGATCATCGTGCCGGCAATGAACTATCCGGCCTTCCGTGCTGGCACGCGCACCTCGCCGATCGACAAGGGCAACATGAACCGCAGCTTTCCCGGCCGGCCGGACGGGACGGTGACCGAAAAGATCGCCGACTATTTCCAGCGTGAGCTGCTCCCCCGCGCCGACATCGTGTTCGACTTCCATTCGGGCGGCAAGACGCTGGACTTCGTGCCGTTCTGCGCCGCGCACACTTTGCCCGACAAGGCGCTGGAGCAGAAAGCTTTCGACGCGGTCGCGGCCTTCGCCGCCCCGTTCTCGATGCGCATGATCGAGATCGACGCCGTCGGCATGTATGACACGGCAGCCGAGGAGATGGGCAAGGTCTTCGTCAGCACCGAGCTTGGCGGCGGCGGCACGTCGCGCGCGCAAACCGTGCGGATTGCGCGGCGCGGCATTCTCAACGTGCTGCGCCACGCCGGCATTGTCGCCGGTGCGGTGGAGAAGACCTCAACCCAGTGGTTGGATATGCCATCGGGCGATTGTTTCTCCTTCGCCGAAGATGACGGCATGATCGAAACCATGGTCGATCTCGGTGAACCCGTCGAAAAGGGCGCGGTGCTCGCGCGCATTCATCCCACCGGCCGCACCGGCATCGCCCCGCAGGAAATCCGGGCAAAAATGTCGGGCATGCTGGCGGCGCGGCATTTCCCCGGGCTGGTCAAGGCCGGCGACTGCGCGGCGGTGGTGGCTGTGCACGTCTGAGCGATTCCGCCGAGGCTTGCTCCACCCCGTTCGCGTCCATCGTCACTTGCTCTTGGTCCGTTGCGGAGCCTTCGGCGCGGCGGAAAGAAGCAGCATGGCGAGCGGAGTCGACATTGCAGGAGGATGTCACTATATAGCGGCGGCTTCGACCTGCGCGCCCGAGGGCCGCACCTCGAAGCAACTGTGAATGTGTAGTGTGTTGCGCCATCTATTGTGACGGAAATCGGCTCGGAAACCGGAAAAAAGCAAATAGAAACAGTGGCGCAGCGCTGGGCGTGACCCAGCCAACGGTACCGACCCCTCCAGAATCAGAAAATGCTCTTGACCCCTCGATTTCCTATGGCTCTGTGGACCTTGGACGGCATTGGCTTGCCGGCCGACCGCGACTCGGCTGGAATGGGGACATGCATCCTTTGCGGGATGTCGACGTTTATGATTACCAACCGGCTTTGCCGCCAGGGAACAGCAGTATGAGTGAACACGCCATCGAATTCTTGCGGGGATGGATCGGCGAAAAGGTCCATTGCCAGTCCTCCCAGGCAAGGATCGACAAGCAGGCCGAAACCTTGGCCAAGGAGTGCGCTGCCGAGGCGGCCGAGGTCGGCATCCCGCTGGAGGACATCCAGGAAGAAGTCGGCGATATCCAGGAACTTATCGCATCCCGGCTTGAGGAAGCGGCCGAGGCCGAGGAAAGCCAGCAGGCTCCGAGAAAAGCCGCGGAATGATCACCTAGAGAAGTTCACCGTTTCACGGAAACAGTGAACTTCTCTAACTCTTGTTTTTACGCAATCCCGGACGGAAAACCGTTTCACAATTTTCCTGGAATTGCTCTAGCGGCGACGTTGTTTCAGCGCGGGCTTCTGGCCCGCGTTTTTGTCTTCAGCCAAACTTCTCCTTCAGCCACGCCTTCGGGAGCGCCGGCACGAAATTTCCGTCGCGTCCGGTCATATCGTCATTGGCAACCAGCGCGTTAAGGATTGCTTCCTCCACGGTCTGGATCACCGCATCGAAAAACGGATCGATATCGGTGTCCGGAATAAAATTGGCGCTGGCGGTGCGGCCGGAGGGCGCCAGCGCTGCGCTCGCATTGGCGGTCGAGAAGGCGATAAAAATGTCGCCTGAGCTGTGATAGCCGAAGCCGCCGGTCATGGCGACGCCGAGCGGCACCCGGCGGGCCAGCCGCTTCATCTGATGCGGCAGGAACGGTGCGTCGGTGGCGACGACGGCAATGATCGAGCCCTTTTCAGCACGCGGTGTGCCTTCGCGGACCGCCGGCTCGACGAGTTCCGGCCCGACGCGCAGGCCGCGAATGGTGATATTGCGCCGTTTTCCAAAATTAGACTGCACGAAGGCGCCGACGGTGTAGGCACGGCCGTGCCATTCGACGATGCGCGATGCGGTGCCGGAGCCGGCCTTGAAGCCGAAAGTGATCATGCCGGTACCGCCGCCGACGCTGCCTTCCTCGATCGGTCCGCCGGCGGCGCCGTCGAGGGCCTGCGCAACATGCGCTGACGTCAAATGGTGACCGTTGATGTCGTTGAGGAAGCCGTCATAGGTCTCCGCCGCCACCGGCAGCCCCCAGCCGCTGTCGAGTGCCGCCGGCAGCACGCTTTGCATCCAGCGCAGCGTGCCGTCGCGCGAAACACCGCAGGAATGCGTGTTGGTGATGGTGATCGGGAAGTTGAAAGCGCCGGTTTCCTCGACGATGTGCGAGCCGGTCAGTTCGCCGTTTCCGTTCTGGCTGAAGATGCCGGCGAAGACCGGGGTGGCGAGATCCGCCAGCGGTCTGGGCAGGATCGCGGTCACGCCGGTGCGCACCGGTCCCTCGCCGACGACAAGCGCGCCATCGCCCGAAATCAGCGTCGCATAACCGACCGCGACGCCGGGCACATCGGTGATCGCGTTAAACGGTCCGGGCCGCCCGTCGAAGCCGATGCCGAAATTTCGCGCGCGCGGTTTGCCTGAGGGCGTTGTCAGATGATGCGGATTGTTGGTCATGGTGTCAGAACAGGGATCCCTGATTGCCGGGCTCTTTGGCCTTGGCCGCCGGCTTGGCTACGGCTTTCGGTTTTGCCGTGCCGGTGATCGCCACCGCATCGGCGACGCCGTCGGCGAACTCGAGCGAAAGCGCCATTCCCGACGCCACATCGGCAGCCTGCTTGATCACCGCGCCATCCGCATCCCTCACCAGCGCAAAGCCGCGCGCCAGGACGGCCTTGTGCGACAGTGTTGCCATCAGCCTGTCGGCCTGGACGACACGGCCGCGCAAACGCTCCAGCCTGAGCACCACTGCTTGCGTGCCGCGTCTTGTCAAAGCTGTCAGCAAATCCCTCTGCACGCGTTGCCGCCGTGCCGTCGGCTCGATCGTGATGCGGCCTTGCAGCATGGCCAGTTGCTGCTTGTGCCGCTGCAGCGATGCCCTGGCACATTTTGGCAATTGATCCGCCGCTCGGTTAAGCTGCGCACGCCGGGCTCTTGCCAACGTGCGCAATGCCCCTTGTGCTCGCAAAAGATTGCGTTCGTTGGTGCGCCGCGCCTCGGCAATGCGCTGCGACAGCATTGCCGGTGTCAGCTTTACGGCAAAAAACCTTGCACGCTTGCGTTCGGTGGAGACCAACAGGCCCCGGCCGAGCCTGGATGTCGCCTCATCGAGGCGTCGGCGCGGCAGCGCCAGCAATTGATCGGGCGAGGGCAGAGCCCGGGCGGCGGCACGGGCAGCCTGCCCTTTGCGCTCGAAATTGCGCAGGACCGCCGCTTTCAGCCGTGCACCGAGGCTGGCAAGCGTTGCTTCGAGATCGGCCTTCACCGGCACGGCGATTTCGGCTGCACCCGTTGGTGTCGGCGCCCGCACATCGGCAACGAGATCGATCAGCGTCCAGTCGGTCTCGTGGCCGACAGCCGAGATCACCGGAATGCCGGAAGCAGCAACCGCGCGGGCGAGCGCCTCGTCGTTGAAGCCCCAGAGGTCTTCGAGGCTGCCGCCGCCACGCGCCACGATCAACAGATCGGGACGCTGGACGGCGCCATCCCATGCCAGCGCGTTGAAGCCGTTGACCGCAGCAGTCACTTCCGTGCCTGACGTCTCGCCCTGAACACGCACCGGCCAGACCAGGATGTGCAGCGGAAAGCGGTCCTTGATGCGGTGGATGATGTCGCGGATGACGGACCCTGTCGGCGAGGTGACGACGCCGATGATGCGCGGCATGAATGGCAGCAACCGCTTGCGGCCGGTGTCGAACAGACCCTCGGCCTGTAGCCGCCGCTTGCGCTCCTCCAGCAGCGCCATCAGCGCGCCGGCGCCGGCAGGCTCCAGATTGTCGATGACGATCTGGTAGTTGGACTTGCCGGGATAGGTGGTGAGCTTACCGGTGGCGATCACCTCCATGCCCTCTTCGGGACGGAATTTCAGCCGGCTCATCGTGCCTTTCCACACCACGGCGTCGAGCCGGGCGCGGTCGTCCTTCAGCGCGAAATAGGCATGACCTGAGGAATGCGGCCCGCGATAGCCTGATATTTCGCCACGCACCCGCACATTGCCGAAAACGTCCTCGACCGTGCGCTTCAGCGCGCCGGAAATCTCGCTCACCGTATATTCGGCGGCGTTGGTGCGTGATTCGGATGCTGCTTCGCTCATCGGCCAATTGGGGAACGGTTGGGCGCCGGCGTCAAGGCGGTTGCGTGGGGCCAGCCGTTCATCACCCGCATACCTGACCCTGCCTACCAGCCGGGCAGAATCTGGTTCGGCTTGGTCCGCCGCAGCTTGGTGAAGGCCAGTGCTGCGAAATCGAATGTCCCGGGGTCTTCGCCGACCGGGACGGAGATATTGTCCAGGCTTTCCGAAATATGGCGGGCGAGCGCATCGACGATCTCCGGCCGCGACGTCTGGCCGCGCATGATACCGATGCGGCAGTCGGGCAGGGCGCCGAAGCCGTCGGCTTCGCTCAGCACCCGCATGCCGGGCCGCAGCGCGCATTCCGGCAGCACCGAGATCGCCAGCCCGGAAAGCACCGCGGCGGTGATGACGGTGGCCGAGAAACTGGTGAACAGGATGCGATAGTCGCGGTTCTGCTGGTCGAGCACATCGACGGCGGCGCGCCGCCAGATGCAGTTCGGCCGGCCAAAGGCCATCGGCAGCGTTTCCTGCTCATGCGTTGCATGGTTGGCCGAGGTGACCCACAGCAGCGGTTCGCGCCGCACCACCTCCGACTGGCCGCGTACGTCGTTGTGAGTCACCAGCGCGAGGTCGAGATTGCCGCGCTTGATATGCTCGACCAGCCCCGGCGTCGGCTCGCAGATGACGGTCAGTTCGACGCGCGGATTGGAGCGCGTGAACCGCGCCATGATCTCGGGCAGGAAACGATCGGCATAGTCGTCGGGCGTGCCGATGCGGATCGTGCCTTCGAGCCGCCGGTCGTCGAAGGCGGCCAGCGTTTCGCGGTTGAGATAGAGCAGCCGCCGCGCATAGGAGAGCAGCTTGTCGCCTTCCTCGGTCAATCTGTTGGTGCGCCCGTCCTTTTCGAACAGCGGCTTGCCGAGCCGCTCCTCCAGCCGGCGCATCTGCATCGACACCGCCGACTGGGTCCGGTGCACCTCTTCGGCCGCCCTGGTGAAGCTGCCGGTATCGGCGATCGAGATGAAGGTCTGCAACTGATCGAGATCGAGCGGCGATTTCATCGACATGATCCATCACTAGTGTTGATGGTAAAGATTAGAAACATTCGTTGGGTTAATCAATCACTCGATGGCAAATTGGTATTGTCCACATGAAGGCATGTGAATCGAGGCCGGAACGGCCGCTGTCGCCAGCGCCGATAGCAAGGCTTTGCCCGTTCGAGTCTGAAGGAGACCGACAATGACCACGTTCGATTTCGCCACCGAGACCTCGCGCATCACCTCGCGTCCGGCCGTTGCGACTCGCGTGGCTAACACCGTCTCCAACATCTATCGCGCCTGGAAAAACCGCCGCGCCTTTTATCGCCTTGGCGAGATGTCGGACGCCGAACTCGCCGATATCGGCCTGACGCGCGCCGACCTGCATGTCGCCATCGACGTGCCGTTTGGCCGCGACCCGACGGCGATGCTGCGCGAAATCGCCAGCGATCGCGTCGAAACGATCGAGGACATCGCCCGCAAGGTGGCCTGATCTGATGCTTGTTGTTAGGGTTGCCGCGAACCTTTTCGGGGTTCGACGCGACTGACGAGTATGCAGGCTCCCACTCCCTGCCGGATCCCCCCGGCCCGCCTGCACTCTGCCCGGTCCTCCCAGGACCGGGCTTTTCTCTTTCTACCTCAGCGAAGACCGACTACCGTCGGTCCATATCCCGCTTGAACTGGTCGAAGATCGTCTCCACGCCCTTCTGGTAGTCGTCACGCTGCTGGGCGCCGGTCTCGAACATCTTGCCGAACAGGTCGTCGAACGGATTCGTTGGCCTGCCGCTCGGATTGGCCTGTGGCTGCGGTGCCTGACGCTGCTGTGGGGGCGCTTGAGGCTGTTGCGGCGCCGGCTGTCCGCCAGGGATGCCGCCTAAGCCACCGCCACCTTGCCGCAGCATCTCCTCGAAGATTTTCCCCAGCGGATTGTCTCCGTAGGGGCTTTGTGTCTGCTGCGGCTGCGCCCGCCCTTGCGGCTGCGGCTGAGGCGCGCCACCGCCGAACATGTCCTGCAGCACCTTGCCGAGTGGATTTTCGCCGTAGGGATTGGGCTGCGGCTGCGGCTGGCTTTGCGGCTGTGGCTGAGGCGCACCGCCGCCGAACATGTCCTGCAACACCTTGCCGAGCGGGTTGTCCATCGGGTTCTGGGGCTGCGGCGCCTGGCGCGGCTGCGGCGCCGGGGCCTGCATGCCGCCGCCTTGCCGCATCATCTGCTCGATGATCTCGCCGAGCGGATTGTTGCCGCCGCCAAAACCGCCGGCGGCCTGCATCTGATTTGTCGTCTGCTTGAACAGCCCGCCCATGACCATCGAGGCGATCGCCGGCAGCATCTGCTGCAGGATCTGCTGATTGACGCCGCTGGCTTGCGCCGCCTGGCTGGCCACGGCGCGAGACAGGTCTTTCGAGCCGAACAGGTGCCCGAGAATGCCGTTGCCCTCATCCACGCCTTGCGGCGAGAAGGCCCGGGTTGCGTCCTCGAAATACTTGGCGTGCTGGCCGCTGGCCATCGCCGTCATGAAGGCGCCGAGCCCGTAAGGGTCGGCGGTGTTGCGCTGCAGCCCTTGCGAAAAGGCCGGCAGCAACGCGGCGACCGCCGCTTGCGTCTGCTGCATCGAGAGCCCGTATTGCTGGGCAAGGGCCTGCATGCCGTTGCCGTTCTGGGCCTGCGTCAGCATGTCGAACAAGGAAGGCATTGGTCTCTCCTCCGGAAATCCTCGCCGAAGAAGCCTAGTTTGTTTCCACTTCCGATTGAAGCGACTTTTGCCGGCCGGTCAGCTTTCCCAGATCCGAGGGTTAATAGGCGTATTCCATGAAAACCGGCTCGATCGAGCCGCCCCAGCGTGTGTGATAGGCCGACAGCATCTCCTCGGCGCTGGTGGTGCCGCGCGCCACGACTTCGTCCAACGTGTTGAGGAAGGAGGTCTCGTCGTAGCCGTCGCGGTTCTTCTTGCCACGGTTCTTCAGCCCCATGCGGGAAATGACCATCACGTCACGCGCGATCTCGCGCAGCGTGGTGTTGCGGAACGGTGCGGAAATGCCTTGTTCCGGCACGGCGTTGCGCATCGCCAGCGTTTCTTCATACGTCCAGCTCGAGGTCAGCGCCTCGGCGGCATCGAGTGCGGCCTCATCATAAAGCAATCCGACCCAGAAGGCCGGCAGCGCGCAGATGCGCCGCCATGGCCCGCCATCGGCGCCGCGCATCTCGAGGAAGCGCTTCAGCCGCACGTCCGGGAACAGCGTTGACAGATGGTTCGCCCAGTCGCCCATTGTCGGCAGCCCGTCCGGCACTGCATTGCGCGCGGCCCCGGCCATGAACTGGCGGAAGGTGATGTGGGTCATGTCGTGATAGCGGTCGTCCCGGATGACGAAATACATCGGCACGTCGAGCGCCCATTCGACATAGTCGGCAAAGCCGAAATCGGGCGAGAAGCAGAATTCGAGCAGGCCCGAGCGCTGGTTGTCGGTGTCGCGCCAGATGTCGCCGCGCCAGCTCTGCAGACCGTTCGGGTGGCTTTCGGTGAAAGGCGAATTGGCGAACAATGCCGTCGACAGCGGCTGCAGCTTCAATGACACCTGCATCTTGCGGCGCATGTCCGCCTCGCTCTCGAAGTCGAGATTCACCTGGATCGTGCAGGTGCGGTACATCATGTCGAGGCCCTTGGTGCCCACCTTGGGCATGTAGCGCGTCATGATCTCGTAGCGCGATTTCGGCATTTTCGGCGTCTCGGCCAGCGACCATTTCGGGCTGCCGCCGAGGCCGAGGAAGCGGATGCCCATCGGCTCGGCGATCTCGCGCACCTGCGCCAGATGGGCGTTGCCCTCCCGGCAGGTCTGGTGGATCGTCTCCAGCGGTGCGCCGGAAAGTTCGAACTGGCCGCCGGGTTCCAGCGAAATCGCACCCTGACCGGTCGGTTCGACCAGGCCGATGATGCGGCCGTCATCGACGATCGGATCCCATCCGAGCTTTGACTGCATGCCTTCGAGAATGGCGCGGATGCCGCGCTCGCCACCATAGGGGACCGGTGCATTGCCGTCGACATAGAACGGGAATTTCTCGTGCTCGGTGCCGATGCGCCATTTGTCGCGCGGCTTGTTGCCTTCGGCCAGATGCTCGACGAGTTCGTCGATGCCTTCGATGGGCCGGAAATCGGTTGTGTCGCGCGCCATGATCAAGCCCTCAGAGGCGGTTGGAGAACCGCCGGCGCTAAATGGACGAAATGTCAGTAGCCGATCAAGCGAAAAATCCTGAGCCACAGGTCAACAGGAATTGAACCTTACCGCGCTCACCGTCCCTTGCAAGAGATGACGTTTCACCAGTCTCCGACTGTCGCCTGCATCACCGCGAGCGCGGCCACCGCCGCCGTGTCGGCGCGCAGGATGCGTGGGCCGAGCGGAATGGCGGTGACGAAGGGCAGGGCGCGCAGCATCTTGCGCTCGTCGTCGGAAAAGCCACCCTCCGGCCCGACCAGCAGCCCAAGCTTCTTTTCCTTGACCGCCTGCAGCGCGGCCAGCGGATTGTTGGTCGAAGCATCCTCATCGCAGAAGATCAGCCGTCGCCCTGTGTCCCAGCCGATCAGCAGGCGGTCGAATTTTTCGGCTTCGTGCACCTGAGGTACCGCCAAGATGCCGCATTGTTCGGCGGCTTCGACGACATTGGCGCGCAGGCGATCGATCGACGGCTTGGCCACTTGCGTGTGCTGGGTGATGACCGGCTGCAGGACGCCGGCGCCCATCTCGACCGCCTTCTGCACGAGATAGTCGAGCCGGCCCTGCTTCAGTGGCGCAAAGCAGTAGACGAGATCGGGCAGCGGCGGCTGCGGTCGCTGCAGCGCCGACACCTTCAGTCGAACCGACCTTTTCGTCTTCGCCGCGATGGCCGCCGACCACTCGCCGCCGCGGCCATTGAACACCAGGATTTCGGCGCCTTCGCCAAGCCGCAGCACATGCAGGAGATAGTGGCTCTGCTGTTGGCCGGCGTCGAACTCTACATCCGGCGCGAGATCGTCGGGCACGAACAGACGTTGCATCTTGTAATTGGCGCGCATCGCCGAGGAATGAGCGAGCCGGCTGCCGGCGTCAAGCCTCGGCGGTCGGATGCCACACCGGCCGAAAGCCATACCCCAGCACGGCGAGCGTTGTGGCCGGTGTCAGCAGCGAGAGTGTCTTGCCGTTGAGCAGGCCGAAATCGCCGGGATGCCCATACCCGGCAAACGACCAGCGCAGCGTCTTGCCCCGACGCAAAGCATAAACCGTGGCGCCATCCGCGACCATGGCGCCGTCCGGCAGGCCGGCAAGGTCTTCAACCGCAACCACTGGCGGCCTGCCGCCCGAGGCCAGCCGCTCCTTGTGCAGCCGCCTGTCGACCATCGGCGCACGCGGTTCGGCAATGCCGAAGGCGTCGCCGAAGCGGCCGACGAAATCCCTGGCCCGTTCGCGCTGGCAAAAGAAGCAGGGGCGATGCCCGCCAGCCAATGCAGTCACCTCGTCGAGGAAGAACAGCTCGGTCCAGCCCGCTTTGCCGCCCTTCCGGTTGCGGCCCATCGGTTCGCGCCGCACATGGCGGAATTGGCGGACGCAGATGATCCAGGCCGGAAGCGCCCAGCGCTTCTTCTTGAGCGTCTTCGTCTCGGGATCGTGGATGATGCCGCGATTGCCGGTGAACAGGCCGCGATCGGGCACGGCGTGGATGGTACCGAACGGATCGACCCGGTTCTGCAGTGGCATAGTTTTCTCTCCGGACACGCATCTTGGCTGCAATGCGAGCGGCATGATATCGCTCGTCGCATCTTTTTCATGTCAGCAGGGTTTTGTGATGCGGGTGCTGGTGGTCCAGAACTACGACAATACCGGCCTCGGCCAGGTCGGCGCAGCACTTGCGGAAGCGGGTGCCGATCTCGACCTGCGTCTCCCTTACAGGGGCGATCCCCTGCCGGACGACGCGGCCGGTCATGATGCCATGGTGGTGCTCGGCGGTGGCCAGAATGCGCTGGCCGACGATGAGTACCCCTATTTCCCGGCGCTGCTCGAACTGACCCGCGATTTTGCCGACAAGGATCGCGCCGTGCTCGGCATCTGCCTCGGCAGCCAGCTCGTCGCCCGTGCCTTCGGCGGCGAAAACCGCATCGGCGGCGCCAATGAGTTCGGTTGGCGCGGCGTATCGCTGACGGCGGACGCCAAGGCCGATCCGGTGTTGGGCGCGCTGCCGGAGAAATTCCCGATCTTCCAGTGGCATGACGACACCTTCGTGCTGCCCGAGGCCGCCGTGCGGCTCGCCGGCAACGATGTCGCCGAGAACCAGGCGTTTCGCGTCGGCCGCGCCGTCTATGGCTTCCAGTTCCATTTCGAGGCCGACCGGCCGATGGTCAAGGACTGGAGCACATCCTTTGCCCCGACCATCGCCGCCCGCCATCCCGACTGGGCCGGCAAGCTCGATGGCGAAATGGCCCGCAACGGACCCGATGCGGATGCCGCGGGTCTGGCCATTGCCCGCGCCTGGGTAGCGACCATCTGAGCGTTGGTCTCTCTGCACCCTCCAGCGTGACATAATTGGCACGCGGCGGTGAAACCGCCTGGGGAAAACCGTTTCATTCTTGGCTTGTGTCCGCCCGCCATCCTAGAAGGCGCGCGCTCTGCATCTTCTGTGCAACGGCTATGAACCTTTGTGTGACCCGCGCGACACACCGTTGATACAGAACATGCCTAGAAGCGCAAAATCGTCGAAACTTTGAAGCGAATTCTCCGTTTCAACGCATTGGTAACCGCCTGGTGCACAGATGCAGAAAGCTCAACAAGAGATGACCTCCGTGAAAGCAGCGCTTCTGTCCTTTGCCATGTTGTCCGCCATCGTGCTGTGCGGTCTCGGCATCTATGCCGCCGACGCAGCCAACAACCACAACGCCGTAGACGGTTACGGCGTCACCGCCTCGCTGCGCTAAAGGCGGGAAGCGTCTTTCGCGTCTTCCGACGCGCGACGCTCAAGCTTCCTTGATCGTCATTGTCAGGATGCGTTTGTCCGCGCCGTCGACGACGAGCGCGCTCAGCATGCCTGACTGCCAGGCAAGCGTGTCGATATTGACGCGGTTGGCCATCACTTCCGCCTCCGGCACCGGGGTGTGGCCGTGCACCACGATCTTCGGATAAAGGTCGGTGTGGTTGTGGAAGACGTCGCGGATCCAGATCAGGTCCTGTGGGTTTTGCTTCTCCAGAGGATTACCCGGCCTGATGCCGGCATGACAGAAGAAGAAGTCCCCGAAAATCGCGGAGAACGGCAGTGACCGCAGGAAGTCGATGTGGCTTTGCGGCACGGCCTCGACCAGGGCCTGATGTCCTTTGCGCACGGCCGATTCAGCCTTGCCGAACCATACGCTGGTGCCTTCACTGATCGCCACGCCGTAGGACTGTGCCGTCTGGATGCCGCCGAACCGGATGAAAAGCCCTTCCGGGTCAGGGGTCTTGAGAAAGTCGAGAAAACCGATGTCGTGGTTGCCGGCCAGCATCAGGTGACGAGGGTCGCGCTCTTGCGCTTCGATCAGGAAATCGATGACGCCCTTCGAGTCCGGCCCGCGGTCGACATAGTCGCCAAGATGGATGATGCGCCAGTCGGCAGGCGCCTCCTGCTCGATCTCGGCCCTGATGCGCAGATGCATGGCGGCCAGAAGGTCGAGCCGGCCGTGGACGTCGCCGATCGCATAGAGACGCATGCCGTCCGGCCCATGCGCGTCGAGAAAATGGATGCCGGGTTCTGCCAATTTTTCGGTGCCTCCGTGGTCAGGCGGTCACGGGACCTGGCGCCGGAGCTGGTCCTTGCCCATGTCGGTGACCAGACGCTTTCCGCATAGCGCCAGCGTGATGTCCATCTCCTTGCGGATGATTTCCAACGCCTTGGTAACCCCTTCCTTGCCAAGCGCCCCCAGGCCGTAAAGAAATGGCCGCCCGATATAGGTTCCCTTGGCACCGAGGCAAAGCGCCTTCAGCACATCCTGGCCGGAGCGGATGCCGCCATCCATATGCACTTCGATCGTGTCGCCGACCGCGTCGGCGATCTCTTCCAGCACGCTGATCGACGACGACGCACCATCGAGCTGGCGCCCGCCATGGTTGGAAACGATGATCGCGTCGGCGCCGGTCTTGGCCGCCATCAGCGCGTCCTCCTTGTCGAGAATGCCCTTGAGGATCAGCTTGCCGCCCCAGCGCTCCTTGATCCAGGCGACGTCCTTCCACGACAGATGCGGGTCGAACTGCTCCGTCGTCCACGATGCCAGCGAGGCCATGTTGCCGACGCCCTTGGCGTGGCCGACAATGTTGCGGAAGGTCCGCCGCTTCGTGCCGGCCATGGCGGCGCACCAGTGCGGGCGGATGGCCATGTCGACGATGTTCGTCAGCGTCAGCTTGGGTGGCGCGGAAAGCCCGTTGCGGATGTCCTTGTGGCGCTGACCGAGAATCTGCAGGTCGAGCGTCAGCACGAGCGCCGAGCATTTCGCCGCCTTTGCCCTGTCGATCAGGTTGAGCACGAAATCCTTGTCACGCAGCACATAGAGCTGAAACCAGAACGGCTTCGTGGTTACCGAGGCGACATCCTCGATCGAGCAGATGCTCATCGTCGACAAGGTAAACGGCACGCCGAATTCCTCCGCCGCCTGAGCCGCCAGCATCTCGCCATTGGCGTGCTGCATGCCGGTCATGCCGGTTGGCGCCAATGCCACCGGCATCGACACTTTTTCGCCGATCATCGTCGACGCCAGCGAACGGTTGTCCATGTCGACGAGCACGCGCTGGCGGAACTTGATCTTCTGGAAGTCCTCTTCGTTGGCCCGATACGTGCCTTCGGTCCACGAACCGGAATCGGCATAGTCGAAGAACATCTTCGGCACGCGCCGGCGGGCGAGGTCCTTGAGGTCGGCGATGGTCAGGATCTGGCTCATGGGTTCCCGTCTCGATAGCTAGGAGCGTTTGCGTGCTGGTTCTGTATCGGTGGCGTCGACGCGCTGTTTCAACCTCAGTCGCGAGACGCGCTGCCAGTCGCCGCTGCGCTCGGCCTCCGCCATCGACCGTTCGACATAGGTGATGTGGTCCATCGCCGCTTGCCGGGCAGCATCCGGATCGCCGGCCTTCACCGCCGCATGGATCGCGCGGTGCTGCGCGAGCAGGGCGTCGCGCGCGCCGGGCACGCTGAACACCAGCAGCCGGTTCTGGAACACGCCCTCCGACAACAGCCGGTAACAGGAGCGCAGCGTGTGCAAAAGGATGATGTTGTGCGCGCATTCGCAGATCGCGTGGTGGAACTCGACATCGATCTCGGCTTCGTCGTCGAAGTCGCCGGTCCGGTGCGCATCGTCCATGCGTGCCATGATCTTGTCGAGCAGCGCCATGTCGTCCGCAGTGGCGCGCCGTGCCGCGTATTCAGCCGCGACCCCTTCGATCTCGCGGCGGTATTCCAGATAATCGGTCACTGCCTTGCGGTGCATCGAGATCAGGTCCGTCACCGGCTTGGTGAAAAGCTGGCCGATGACATCGGCGACATGCGTGCCGCCGCCGGGCCTTGTCGTCAAAAGGCCGCGTCCTTCCAGTGCCTTCAGGGCGTCACGCAGGATCGGCCGGGATACGTCGAACTGGCGTGCAAGCTCGCGCTCGCCCGGCAGCCGGTCGCCGGTGCGCAGCACGCCTTCGAGGATGAGGCTCTCGATCTGCTGCACCACCTCGTCGGCGGTGCGCGAATGCTCGATCCTGGAAAAAATGTCGCTCAACAGAATGCCTGGAAGGTGAACCGGTGTCGCAGAATAGAGCCTGCCTCGCCAACTGGTCAAATTATTTATCCAATTGACAAAAGCGTGCCGATTTTTCGCCCTGATGCCATCATCTTCGGCTAACTTTGCTGTTTGCGTCATAAGGCCATTGGCACTAGAGGGACGCACGTGCAAGAGGGTTCAAGGAACCCAGGGAACAAGCCGTGTCAGACGACCCGTCCGATCTCGAATTCCAGCCGCGCGCCAAGGGCAGCGTCATGGGCTTTCCCGCGCATGAGGGGCGGCCCGGCGCACTCGGCGAGGTTCATGCCCGGCCGCATCCGCTGATCGAAAAGCCACGCGTCCTGATGCAACTCGCCTTCATGACGGAGGGTGGCTCCGGCGTCGACCACGCGGTGCTTTCCGAACTGTCGCGGCGCCTCGGCATCGCCGCGCCCGACCGCCAGGCCCGCCACCATGCCATGAAATGGGGCAAGGGCTCGCTGCGCTGGGAGCGGCACACCGAATTCTCGACCTATTTGTGGGAAGGGCCGCTTTCCGAAAGCGGCAGGACGCAGGAGGACTCACCCTTCGGCAACGGGTTTTCGCCGCCGGGAACCTGCATCTCCGGCATCAGGCTCGAAATCCGCAAATGGACGCAAGCGAGCGAGCAACTGATAGCCGGTTTCGACCCGACCAGCCTGTGCTACTCGCTGGTAGAGCGCGGAAACGCCGCCATCGTCACCGATTTTCGCCAGGATGGCGATGGCCTGACCCGCATGCTGCTGCTCGATCGCGGTTTGACCCCGGCGCGCACCGGCGCGTTGTCGCAGCGGCTTATCGACATCGAAACCTATCGGACGCTGGCCATGCTCGGCCTGCCGCTGGCGTTGACCTTGTCCGGCCGCGCCCGCCGCATCGAAGACCGGCTGGCGCAGACCACGCTGGAGATGAAGGTCGCCGGGACACGCGACAGCCAGACCTTGCTGGCCGATCTGACCGAACTTGCGGCGGAGCTGGAGGCGGACGCGGCATCGAGCCTTTACCGCTTCGGCGCCAGCCGCGCTTATGACGGCATCGTCGGCGAACGGCTGGAGGCGCTCGAGGAAGAGGCTGTGCCCGGTTATGACACATGGCGCGGGTTCCTGCAGCGCCGTGTGGCACCCGCAATGCGCACCTGCCGCTCGGTCGAGGAGCGGCAGGAAAATCTGTCGCGAAAACTGACCCGCGCCACGACGCTGCTGCGCACCTGGGTCGATGTCGAGGTCGAGAAGCAGAACCGCGACCTGCTTGCCTCGATGAACAACCGCGCCCGCCTGCAACTGCGCCTGCAGCAGACCGTCGAGGGGCTCTCGGTCGCCGCCGTCTCCTATTATGTGGTCGGCCTTGTCGGCTATGTCGCCAAGGGCGCCTCGATCTTCGGCCATGCCTTCGCGCCGGAGATCGTTACCGCTGCTTCGGTGCCTGTCGCCATCCTGCTGGTCTGGTGGGGCGTACGCCGTGTGCGCCGGATGCATTCCGAGCCCGGCAAGCCGCCCGGCGAATAGATCTGCTCACCCTCCCCTTGTGGGGAGGGTCGGCTCATGATCGCAGCGAAGCGAAGATCGTGAGACGGGGTGGTGGTCCTCGTAGAGCGCCGCGCGGACCCCCACCCCGCTCGCTTCGTTCGCGACCCTTCCCACAAGGGGAGGGTGAGAGAGCGGCAGATTGCCGCTGAGGAAGCTTGCCTCAGCCTTGAAGCGGATTCCCCGCCGCCACAGGATTTGCACCCAACGCGCTTCACTGGTAAAAGATTTTGACCAGTCAAGCGAAATGAGGCTGCTGATGTCCGGCTTGGCCATGCCGAAACCAGACGACGCCACGATGCGCCGGCGCGACGAGATCGTCGCCGACATGCGCATCATCGTGCCGGGTGAGGGCGTCGTCGACGCCGCCAATTCCATGCGCGCCTTCGAGAGCGACGGCCTGACCGCCTATCGGCAGCTGCCGCTGGTTGTCGTGCTGCCGCAAACCGTGGCGCAGGTTTCGCGCGTGCTGAAATACTGCAACGACCGCAACATCCGCATCGTGCCGCGCGGCTCCGGCACCTCGCTGTCGGGCGGCGCACTGCCGCTCGAGGACGCGGTGCTTTTGGTCATGAGCCGCTTCAACCGCATCCTCGGGATCGATTTCCCCAATCGCGTCGTCGTTGCCCAGCCGGGCGTCACCAATCTCGGCATCACCGCCGCCGTCGAGCAGGAGGGCTTTTACTACGCCCCTGATCCATCCTCCCAGATCGCCTGCTCGATCGGCGGCAATGTCGCGGAGAATTCCGGCGGTGTGCACTGCCTGAAATACGGCCTAACCGCCAACAATGTGCTCGGCATCGAGATGGTGCTGATGAATGGCGAAGTGGTGCGGCTGGGCGGCAGTCATCTCGATGCGGAAGGCTACGACCTGCTCGGCGTCATGACCGGCTCCGAAGGGCTGCTCGGCGTCGTCACCGAGGTTACCGTGCGCATCCTGAAGAAGCCGGAGACGGCACGTGCACTGCTGATCGGCTTCCCGACCAGCGAGCAGGGCGGCCAGTGCGTCGCCGACATCATCGGCGCCGGCATCATCCCGGGCGGCATGGAGATGATGGACCGGCCGGCGATCCATGCGGCGGAAGATTTCGTTCATGCCGGCTATCCCCTCGATGTCGAGGCGCTGCTGATCGTCGAGCTCGACGGCCCCGGCGTCGAGGTCGATCATCTGATCGGGCTGGTCGAGGCGATCGCCTACAAGAACGGCTCGACCACCTGCCGCATTTCGCAGTCGGAACAGGAACGGCTGAGCTTCTGGGCCGGCCGCAAGGCGGCGTTTCCGGCCGTTGGCCGCATCTCGCCCGACTACTACTGCATGGACGGCACCATCCCGCGCAAGGAGCTGCCGCGCGTGCTCGCCGGCATGCGCGAGCTGTCGGAAAAATACGGTCTCGGCGTCGCCAATGTCTTTCATGCCGGCGACGGCAATCTGCATCCGCTGATCCTCTACGATGCCAACGTACCGGGCGAACTCGACAAGGCCGAAAGCTTCGGCGCCGACATATTGCGGCTCTGCGTCAAGGTCGGCGGCGTCTTGACCGGCGAACACGGTGTGGGCGTGGAAAAACGCGACTTGATGCCGGAAATGTTCACCCAGATCGATCTCGACCAGCAGATGCGGGTCAAATGTGCCTTCGATCCCAACCATCTGCTCAACCCGGGAAAAGTGTTCCCGCAGCTGCGGCGATGCGCCGAGCTTGGGCGGATGCACATTTCCGGCGGCAAACTGCCGTTCCCAGACATTCCGAGGTTTTGAGGGATATGTCGGCGCTTGAACACCCCCCTCTGTCCTGCCGGACATCTCCCCCGCTAGGGGGGAGATTGGATGTCGTTTTGGCTTTCGCCAATCACCAAGGTTTGAAAGGCGCGGTCGTGCGAGCTGCCAATCTCCCCCCTTGCGGGGGAGATGTCCGGCAGGACAGAGGGGGGTGTGAAGAAACGCGGCCGATGTGGCCTTCCCCGCTTCGCTGGGCGAGGAACAGGGGTCGCCCATGACCACCTTCACCCCGACCACCTCATCCGAAGTCCCCTCCACCGTCGCCTGGGCAGCGGCGGAAGGCTCGCCGCTGGAAATCCTCGGCCACGGCTCCAAGCGTGGCATCGGCCGGCCGCTGCAAACCGAACACACGCTCGACTTGTCGAAACTCTCTGGCGTCACGCTCTATGAACCGGCTGAACTGGTGCTGTCGGCAAAAGCCGGCACACCGCTGGCCGAGATCGAAAAGCTGCTGGCGGAAAACGGCCAGCAGCTTGCCTTCGAGCCGATGGACTACGGCCCACTGCTCGGCGGCGAAGCTGGCAAAGGCACAATCGGCGGCGTGCTCGCCGCGAACCTCTCCGGTCCGCGCCGGCTGAAGGCGGGCGCGGCGCGCGATCATATCCTGGGCATCAATGTGGTGTCCGGGCGCGGCGAGGCCTTCAAGTCGGGCGGTCGCGTGGTCAAGAACGTCACCGGCTATGACATGTCCAAGCTGATGGCCAACAGCTGGGGCACGCTGGCCGCCTTCACCGACGTCACCTTCAAGGTGCTGCCGGCAGCCGAGACCGAAGTCACGCTCGCCATCCGTGGCTTGCTCGACGATGCCGCTGCCGCCGCCATGGCCCTGGCGCTTGGCTCGAGTGCTGAAGTGTCGAGTGCCGCCCATCTGCCGGAGCGGATCGCCGCGCGCGTCGCCGGCGGCAGTCTCGGCAGCGAGGCCGCCACGCTGCTGCGTGTCGAGGGTTTCGGCCCGTCGGTTGCCTACCGTATTGCCGCGCTGAAAACGCTGCTCGGCAAGGCCGGGCCGCTGCAGGAGATTGCCGGTGAAACCTCACGGCTGATCTGGCGCGATGTGCGCGATTGCAGGCCCTTCGCCGACAACGGCGAGAAACCGGTCTGGCGTGTCTCGATGACGCCGGGACAGTGCCACCAGATGGTCCTGACACTGCGCATGCAGGCCGCCGTCAGCGCCTTCTATGACTGGCAGGGCGGGCTGGTGTGGCTGCGCATGGAACAAGGCGACCCGGAAGCCGCCCTGCTGCGCGGGCTGTTGAGGAAACATGGCGGCGGCCATGCGACGCTGGTGCGTGCCGCACCTTCGCATCGCGCCGCTCTGCCGGTGTTCGAGCCGCAGCCGCCGGCGCTTGCCGCACTAGCGGTGCGCCTGAAACAGGAATTCGACCCGAAGAATATCCTCAATCCCGGCCGAATGGCCTAGGACATCAGCGATGCAGACCAATTTTTCGCTTGCCCAGCTTGCCGATCCGCATGTCGCGGAATCGGAAAAGATCCTGCGCAAATGCGTGCATTGCGGCTTCTGCACCGCCACCTGCCCGACCTATGTGACGCTTGGCAACGAGCTCGATTCACCGCGCGGGCGCATCTACCTGATCAAGGACATGCTGGAGAACGGCCGTCCGGCCGACAAGGAGATCGTCACCCATATCGATCGCTGCCTGTCGTGCCTTGCCTGCATGACCACCTGCCCGTCGGGCGTCAACTACATGCATCTGGTCGACCATGCCCGCGCCCATATCCAGGAGACCTACAAGCGGCCGCTGCTCGACCGCCTGACCCGCGCCATGCTGGCCTTCGTGCTGCCCTATCCCCAGCGTTTTCGCGCCGCGCTCAAGCTGGCGAAGCTGGGCAAGCCGTTTATGGGCTTGTTCGACAAGGTTCCGGCGCTGAAGCCGCTGAGTGCGATGCTCAAGCTCGCGCCGGCCTCGATCCCGACAGCATCGTCGATAGCTTCACCTGGCATCCATGCCGGGCAGGGGAGCAAAAGAGGCCGCGTCGCCATCCTCACCGGCTGTGCGCAATCGGTGCTCGATCCCGCCATCAACGAGACGACGATTTCGCTGCTGACGCGGCTCGGTGTCGAGGTCGTGGTGCCACCGGGCGAAGGCTGCTGCGGCGCGCTGGTGCATCATATGGGGCGCGAGCAAGCCGCCCTTGCCTCGGCGAGACAAAATGTCAACGCCTGGACGTGGGCGATCGACCAGGGTGGGCTCGATGCTATCGTCATCACCGCGTCCGGCTGCGGCACGACGATCAAGGATTACGGCTTCATGTTGCGGCTCGACCAGGCCTATGCCGAGAAGGCGGCGCGCGTTTCGGCGCTGGCCAAGGACATTACCGAATATCTCTCGACCTTCGACCTGCCTGAACCGGTGCGCAAGCCGGGCACGGTCGTCGCCTATCACTCGGCCTGTTCGATGCAGCACGGCCAGAAGATCACCCGCCAGCCGAAGGAACTGCTCGCCAAGGCCGGCTTCATCGTGCGCGAGCCGCGCGAAGGGCATTTGTGCTGCGGTTCGGCCGGCACCTACAACATCCTGCAGTCCGAAATCTCGGCCAAACTGCGCGACCGCAAGGTGACAAACATCGAGGCGACGGGGGCTTCGATCGTCGCCACCGGCAACATCGGCTGCATCACCCAGATCGCTTCCGCCGCCAAGCTGCCGGTGGTGCACACGATAAAACTGCTCGACTGGGCCTATGGCGGACCGATGCCGGAAGGCGTTCGGGGAGAGAACCTCATCGCCGCGGAGTAGGGCGCCGCGCTTACTCCGCCGCGAGCCTGTCCGCCGTACCGTAGGTCGCCTCATAAAGCGCGCGCTGGCGGCTGAGCGCCACCATGGTGTTGCGCAGCAGGATGGCGATCGTAATCGGGCCGACGCCGCCCGGCACCGGGGTGATCCAGGAGGCGACCTCGCGGACGCTTTCGGTGTCGACGTCGCCGACGATGCGGCTTGAGCCGTCAGGGCCGATTTCGGAATTGATGCCGATGTCGATAACGGCCGCACCCGGCTTGACCATGTCGGCCTTGATCAGCCGTGGCTTGCCCACGGCGACGAACAGCGCATCGGCCCGCCTTGCATGGGCGGCGACCGACCGCGTCATGTGGTGGCACACGGTCACCGTCGCGCCTTCGCTCATCAACAGGAAGGCGATCGGCTTGCCGACGATTTCCGAATGGCCGACGATGACGACTTCCAGTCCCTTGAGGTCGAGGCCGGTTTCCTTGAGCAGTTCGACCGAGGCCGCCGCCGTGCAAGGCGCGAGATCGAGCTGGTTGTAGACGATGTTGCCGATCGAGGCCGGATGCATGCCTTCGACATCCTTGAGCGGATGCACCGCCGCCTGCAGCGTCCTGATCGGGATATGCACTGGGACCGGCCGCTGGATGATGATGCCGGTAACGCGCGGATCGGCGTTCAGGCCGTGAATGGCCGCTTCCAACTCGCCTGCCGTGATGGTGGCGGGAAAGCGCCGTTCCTCGAAATCGATGCCGGCGAGCTCAGCCTTGGCGCGCTGGTTGCGTACATAAACATCCACCGCATCGGTGTCGCCGACGGTGATCGAGATCAGCTTGGGCGGAAAACCCTCGGCTTTGGCGATCGTGGCGTCCTCGCGAACGGCGGCGATGATGCGCTGGGCGACCGGGCCGCCCTTGAGATAACGGCTGTCTTCGGACAGGGGCATGGGTGAACTCTTTTGTGGAACTAGCCACCGAGATAGCAAAAGAATGCGGTAAAGGGCAGCATGAAAGCGAACCGCTATGCCGTTGCGCGACGCGTGGGTGACCTTTGCCCTCGATTTCTGCTCAAAAACGGAAAGGGCAGCGCGGTTTCCCGTGCTGCCCTTCCTGACCGGCCGCATCCCCATACGGCCCGTCCCCCGTTGTCCCTAACTGGCCTCGAAAAGCGGACTGCTTTGCCGGCCAGGTGATTCGCAGGACCTACTATATCACCTCGACCGTGGTTCCGACATTGACCCGTTCATAGAGGTCGACGACGTCCTCGTTGCGCATGCGGATGCAGCCCGATGACACCGCACCGCCGATCGTCCACGGCTGGTTGGTGCCGTGGATGCGGTACTCGGTCGTGCCGAGGTAGAGCGCGCGGGCGCCAAGCGGGTTCTCCGTGCCGCCGGCAAGATAGGTCGGCAAATAGCGGCCCTTGGCGGCTTCACGCTTGATCATCTGCGCCGGCGGGCGCCAGTCCGGCCATTCGCGCTTGTTGGTGATCTTGTGCGTACCCGACCATTCGAAGCCCGGCTTGCCGGTGCCGACGCCATAGCGCCTTGCCTTGCCGTTCTTCTCGACCAGGAAGAGGAAATTCTGCGTGGTGTCGATGACGATCGTGCCCGGCTTCTGGCCTCCGTCATAGTCGACTTCCTGCGGCAGGTAGATCGGGTTGATCTGAGGACGCGCGACCATGCGCTTGGCCGGCGGCTGCACCGCCGCCGTCTGCACCCGGTCGGGCTGCGCCGGGCGCAGGCGCCGCTGTTGCTGGACGACCTGGCGGTTCTGGCGCACGATGCCGGGTGCCTGGCCAAGCTGCAGCACCCAGGGTGCGGAAAGGTCGGGGCTCACCATCACCGGCGGCCTGTCGGCATAGCGGTCGCCGGCGGTTGAGGGTGTGACGCCGGCGGCAAACACAGCCACGGCGCCGAGCACGGGAAACAGAACTGTCTTCATCGTAACGCACCTTGATCGTCTGATACAAAACGGGTGGAAACGTCCTCCCGGTTCGGCGATCATTGGCGCGCAAGCAGCAACCGAAACATGAATCGGAATGCGTAAAATGCGGAACTGTCGGTAAACCTTTTGGTGTGGTTACCGCCGGGTTCAGGAATCTGGTAAAGCCGCAGTAAATGCCGCGCAAAAGCGCGTTAACGAACGGATTTTGGCTTATGGACAAGGAAAACACCGGACTGCTCGCCGGTCCCGATGGTGTCGCGCGCTGCTTCTGGCACGGCAATCTGCCCGACTATCTGCACTACCACGATCATGAATGGGGCCGGCCTGTGGCCGACGACCGCAGGCTGTTCGAAAAGATCTGCCTCGAAGGCTTTCAGTCTGGCCTGTCGTGGCTGACCATTCTGCGCAAGCGGGAGAATTTTCGCGAAGCCTTCGCCAATTTCGAATTCGACAAGGTCGCCGCCTTCACCGACAAGGATGTCGAGCGCCTGCTCGGCAATGCCGGCATCATCCGCCATCGCGGCAAGATCGTCTCGACCATCAACAACGCCAAGCGCGCCCGCGAAATGGCCGACGAGTTCGGCTCGCTGGCCGCCTGGTTCTGGAAGTTCGAACCCGGCAAGGAGGAGCGGCCGCAGATCGTCGATCTCGCCCATCTGCGCGCCAACCCGACCACGGCGGTCTCGGTGCGGATTTCGAAGGAGTTGAAGAAACGCGGCTGGAGCTTCGTGGGGCCGACCACTGTCTACGCCTTCATGCAGGCGATGGGCCTGGTCAACGACCATCTCGAGGGCTGCATCTGCCGCAAAGAGGTTGAGAAGCAGCGGAAGGCTTTCAGGCGGCCGAAATAGGCTCAGGTGCCGTTGGCGCTGGCCAGCACCAGGCCGGCGACGATCGCCACCACCGTGGCCACGGTCGGATAGATCACCAGCAGGCCGGTCATCAACGCGTCGCGCATGGATGGTCCCTTGCCGGTCTCGCTGGGTACTTCGAACGGGCCGGCAGCCTGGCTGACCATTTTCGGGGCGTTGATGTCGGCCGGGCGCAAGCGCGCGGGCAATTCGCCGGCTTCGCCATCAATAGCGTAAAATCTTGCTGTGCTGACCATGGCCCCGAGCCCTCATTTACCCCGCCTTATCGGCGACGATTGTGTCGGCACGATGCCGCACCCGTGTCGGGATTGTTTCATTTTCGATGCGGTTTTGTTTCACGGAGGTTCGAGCGTGGTGCTGGGTGCCGACCCTTGCCGCTCCCGGCTGCATCAGTTAGGAAACGCGCGCTGCCGAATAGGAAATTTCCTATCCCGCAACGCCACGAAACACCGAGTACCCATCTCATGGCCGATAAATCGGAAAAGACGAAAGCGCGACTGCCGCGCGGTTTTGCCGACCGCAGCGCCGAGGACATCCGCGCCGTCGAGAAGATGATGGCGACGATCCGCTCGGTCTA
This sequence comes from Mesorhizobium sp. M0491, assembly GCF_040321265.1. Lineage (NCBI taxonomy): Bacteria > Pseudomonadati > Pseudomonadota > Alphaproteobacteria > Hyphomicrobiales > Phyllobacteriaceae > Mesorhizobium > Mesorhizobium sp. M0491. Next base: position 7,112 of record NZ_JAMYRE010000014.1, on the reverse strand, counting down.
TGAGCTTTACGGTTTCGAGCCCGCTGACCAGCCGCTGATCGAATACACCGATGCGCTTGGAAAATTCCTGCCCGACCAGGACCGGCCGAACGAAGGCGTGTTCTCCTTCCAGGATGACGACGACCAGTGGCTGTCGCTGCGCTATGACCTGACCGCGCCGACGGCCCGTTTCGTCGCCGAGAATTACGAGCGCCTGCCCAAGCCTTACCGCAGCTATCGCTCCGGCTGGGTGTTCCGCAACGAGAAGCCAGGCCCCGGCCGCTTCCGCCAGTTCATGCAGTTCGACGCCGACACGATCGGTACGCCGGGCGTGGCCGCCGACGCCGAAATGGCGATGATGATGGCCGACGTCATGGAAGCGCTCGGCATCAAGCGCGGCGACTACGTCATTCGCGTCAACAACCGCAAGGTTCTGGATGGCGTGCTGGAGGCGATCGGGCTTGGCGGCGAGGAGAATGCCGGACGAAGGCTGACGGTGCTGCGCGCGATCGACAAACTGGACAAGCTCGGGCCGGGAGGCGTGAAGCTTTTGCTTGGCCCGGGCCGCTGGGACGGTGGCAAGGAAGGCGAAGGCGACTTCGCCAAGGGCGCCGGGTTGAATAACGGGCAGGCCGAGGCAGTCCTTCTCGCGACAGCGAGGAATGCACAGGTAGGCCAGGATTCCATGGTCAGTTCGAATGCCATCTACCAGGAAGGCGTCGGCGAACTCGCCACGATTGAAGCGCTGGTCAGGGCGGCAGGATATGGCGAGGACCGTATCGCCATGGACCGCTCGGTCGTGCGCGGCCTCGAATACTACACCGGCCCTGTCTTCGAAGCCGAGCTGCTGGCCGAAATCCCCAACGAGGACGGCCAGATCGTGCGCTTCGGCTCGGTCGGTGGCGGCGGTCGCTATGATGGTCTGGTTTCGCGCTTTCGCGGCGAGCCGGTGCCGGCGACCGGCTTTTCCATTGGCGTCTCCAGGCTGATGACGGCGCTGAAGAACCTCGGCAAGCTCGACGCCTCGGATGTGATCGCACCTGTCGTCGTGCTGGTGATGGACAAGGACACCGACAGTCTCGGCCGCTACCAGAAGATGGTGGCGAGCCTGCGCGCCGCTGGCATCCGGTCCGAAATGTATCTCGGCGGCGCCGGCATGAAGGCGCAGCTCAAATATGCCGACCGGCGCGGCTGCCCGGTCGCGATCATCCAGGGCGGCGACGAGCGCGCCAAGGGCGAACTGCAGATCAAGGACCTGATCGAAGGCGCCCGCATGTCGGCCGAAATCACAGACAATGCCGAATGGCGCGCCGTCCGCCCGGCGCAGGTGACGGTGGCGGAGGGCGAGCTGGTCTCCGAGGTTAGGAAGATCCTGGGGGCGCAGGCTGCTGATCGCGCGAAAGGTGGCGCTTGAACACCCCCCTCTGGCCTGCCGGCCATCTCCCCCGCAAGGGGGGAGATTGGATGTCACGTGGGCTTTCGCCAATCTCCAGCGTTGAAGAAGAGGCGCTGAGCCTCAAGCTGCCGATCTCCCTCCTTGCGGGGGAGATGGCCGGCAGGCCAGAGGGGGGTGCCTCGCGCCCATCCGCTCCATGACCTCCCGCACCCCCGCCATCTCCACCGACATCACCAACCTCTTCGCCACCCGCAACACGCATGCGGTCGAAGTCGCCATATTGCAGCCGGCCGACCCGTTCCTTGACATGGCCGGCGAGGATCTACGCCGCCGTATCTTCCTGACCGAAAGCGAAACCGGGCAGACATTGTGCCTGCGGCCGGAATTCACCATTCCGGTCTGCCTCGACCACATAAGCTCGCAGGCCGGCACGCCGCGACGCTATTCTTACCTGGGCGAGGTGTTTCGCCAGCGCCGCGAAGGCGGCAACGAGTTCTTCCAGGCCGGCATCGAGGATCTTGGCGACCGCGATACCGCTGGAGCCGATGCCCGCTCGGTGGCCGATGCGCATGCGCTGCTGTCGCTGGTGCTGCCTGGCCAGGCATTGGCGATCACGCTCGGCGATCAGACTATTTTCGAGGCGGTTCTGGCTGCCCTTGGCTTGCCGCGCGGCTGGCGCATGCGCCTTGCCCGTGCGTTCGGCTCGGCGCCGATGCTTGAGGCGGCTCTCGCCGATCTCGCCAACCCGCCGCGCAACAGCCAGCTCTCCGGCCCGGTCGCGGCCCTTGTGCTAGACGGTGATCTGGACGGTCTTTCCGCCCATATCGCCAGCGGCATGGAAGAGGCGGGCCTGTCGGCGTCCGCCGGGCGCGCGCCGTCCGACATTGCCCGGCGGCTGATCGAGAAAGCCGAATTGCGCAGCGTTCGGCTGTCGAGCGAGGCCTTTTCCGCGCTGAAGGATTTTCTGGCGATCGACGTTCCGCTTGATGGCGCAACCCAGGCGCTGGAGTCCTTCGCCACCGGCGCCGGGCTGTCGCTCGATGTCGCGCTGGAAAAGTTCGCTGCCCGCGCCAAGGCGATCGAAACGTATGGCTTGCCGGCCGATAAAATCCGCTACGACGCCGCCTTCGGCCGCCCGCTCGATTACTACACCGGTCTTGTTTTCGAAATCGCGGCCGACAATGGCGACCGGCCGCTGGTCGGCGGCGGCCGCTATGACCGGCTGCTGACCCTGCTTGGCGCGAAGACGCCTATCCCCGGCGTAGGCTTTTCGGTCTGGCTCGATCGCATCGAGGCACTGCGGGAGACGGCGCCATGATCACGCTGGCGATCCCGTCGAAAGGCCGCCTGAAAGAACAGGCGCTGGACGTGCTGGCCAAAGCCGGCCTCGCCGTCAGCCTGCCAGGCGACGAGCGCAAGTACCACGCCCGCGTCGAGGGTCTGGATGATGTCGAAGTGGTGTTCCTGTCGGCTTCCGAAATATCAGGCGAGATCGGCCAGGGCGCCGTCGATCTCGGCATCACCGGCGAGGACCTGGTGCGTGAAAACCTCGCCGACTGGGAGGCGCGCGCCGAAATCGTCGCCCGTCTCGGCTTCGGCAATGCCGATGTCGTGGTGGCTGTGCCGGATATCTGGCTCGATGTCGACACCATGGCCGATCTCGACGACGTCGCCGCCGATTTTCGCCAGCGCCATGGCCGGCGGCTGCGCATCGCCACCAAATACTGGCGGCTGACCCAGCAATTCTTCTCGCAGAAGCACGGCATCCAGGTTTATCGTATCGTCGAGAGCCTAGGGGCTACCGAAGGCGCGCCGGCGGCCGGTCTGGCCGATGTCATCGTCGACATCACGACCACCGGCTCGACGCTGCGCGCCAATCATCTCAAAGTGCTGGGCGATGGCCTTGTCCTGCGCTCGCAGGCCTGTCTGGTGGCGTCGAAGAAGACACGGGCGGCGGCTGATGAGGCGCTCTTGCGCGACATTGCCGCGAAGATGGCGGCTGCGGCCGGATAGCGGCGGGGCCCACTACCCTTAGGGCCCCGACCCAGCTTAAGAACCCTGACGGCCGCCCAGCGGTGTCGGTAGCGTTTGCGCCGAGGTTTTCATGTTGATAGGAATTTTTTCTTGACCCGTGAGGGCAGCTATGCTACATTTTTGCCCATGGTGCTGATTTGCGCCAGCGACCCGCCGCCCAGGCGGGTTTTTGCGTTTTGGGGCTTCGTCAACCAACGCGAAGCTCCGAAGCATCGTTGACCTGCCACGACGATCGGCGGGTTTTCACCACCCCCTCAGGCTGATAGGTTCGGCCAATGCATGTCGCCCAAAAGTGATCTCGGTTTTGGGAGAACGACATGCCTAAAAACAAGGACCTAAAGCGCGTCGCATGATTCCGTTTCAGCGCGACACGCTTTAGTCCCGGGAGGAGAGAGCGATGCCGGTCAATCTCGACGAGCTGAAGAACGCCAGCAATTTGCGCGGACGCGGCGCGCGTGCTGGCGGTGTCTTCGTGGCACCCGTCGACAACAGGGCGCATGTCTCTGGCGAACGCAGCGTGCCGCTGCTCGACAAGACCATCCCCGCGCTGTTTTCCGACACCGTCAGCAAATACGGCACGCTCGACGCCGCCGTTTTCGTTGATCAGGACAAGCGCTTCACCTGGAGCGAACTGTCGGACACAGTGGACGCGCTGGCTGCCGGCTTCCTGGCACTGGGGTTGGCAAAGGGCGATCGCGTCGGCATCTGGTCGCCCAACCGCTGGGAATGGCTGGTGACGCAGTTCGCCACCGCCCGCATCGGCCTGATCCTGGTCAACATCAACCCCGCCTATCGGTTGACCGAGCTCGACTATGCGCTGAACAAGGTCGGCTGCAAGGCGCTGGTCACCGCTGCCAGGTTCAAGACGTCAGACTATCTCGGCATGATCGAGACGCTGGCACCCGAGATCGCCAAGGCCACACCGGGCAAGCTCAAGGCACAGAAACTGCCGGCGCTGAAGATCGTCATCCGCATGGGCGACGAGAATTCGCCCGGCATGTTCAATTTCGGCGACGTGCTGGCCATGGCCGGGCGTGACGAGCATGACAGCCTCGACCGCATCTCGGAGAAGCTGAAGCCGGGCGAGGCCATCAACATCCAGTTCACCTCAGGCACCACGGGAGCCCCCAAGGGCGCGACGCTGACCCACAGCAACATCGTCAACAACGGCAATTTCGTCACTTCGGCGATCAAGCTGACCGTCGACGACCGGCTGTGCATTCCGGTGCCGCTCTACCACTGCTTCGGCATGTCGATGGGCACGATGGGTTGCGTCTCGAAAGGCGCCACCATGGTTTTTCCGGGAGAAGGGTTCGACGCCGGCGCCACACTGAAGGCGGTGGCGCAGGAACGCTGCACCGGGCTTTATGGCGTGCCGACCATGTTCGTCGCCCTGCTGGATCATCCGGATTTTTCCGCCTTCGATCTCTCCAGCCTGCGCACCGGCATCATGGCCGGCTCGCCATGCCCGATCGAGGTGATGAAGAAGGTGGTGTCGCTGATGCATATGGAACAGGTGACCATCGCCTACGGCATGACCGAGACCAGCCCGGTCTCGTTCCAGAGCGGCGTCGACGACCCCTTGGAAAAGCGCGTCTCGACCGTCGGGCGCATCCATCCCCATGTCGAGGTAAAGGCGGTCGATGCCGATGGCGCTACCGTTGCGGTCGGCGTACCGGGTGAGCTTTGCACGCGCGGATATTCGGTGATGAAGGGTTACTGGGACGACGAAGACAAGACCCGCGAGGCGATCGACAGCGACGGCTGGATGTGCACCGGCGACCTCGCCACCATCGATTCCGAGGGTTATTGCAACATCGTCGGCCGGGTCAAGGATATGGTCATCCGCGGTGGCGAGAACGTCTATCCCAGGGAGGTCGAGGAATTCCTCTACCGCCATCCAAAGGTCAAGGAGGTGCAGGTGTTCGGCATTCCCGACGCCAAATATGGCGAGGAGCTGTGCGCGTGGATCGTGCTCAAGCCCGGCCAGATCGCCACCGAGCAGGAGGTCAAGAACTTCTGCGCCGGCCAGATCGCCCATTACAAGATCCCCCGCCACATACGCTTCCGCACCGAATTGCCGATGACGGTGACCGGCAAGCCGCAAAAGTTCTTGATGCGCGAGGCCATGGTGGAGGAACTGGGGCTGGTGGCGCAGAAGACGGCGTGAGCGAAGGCGGCGCTTCGGTTTGTCCGGCGCGCTGGGTGCGGTCAGGTCGCGATCCTGCTGCATCATTTGGAGCGCGTTGTTTGTGAGGGGGCGAACGCCGGCCGTCGGGCCTGCCGGATGTTTTCCAAGGCGCTCCACACTCCACATGGGGTTTTCCGCAAGGTTCGCAGAAGCGCATAGGGGCTTGAATGGTTGGTTTCAAACGATCGGTGGTTTCTTATGCGTTGCCCTTGGCCGCCTTGGTGATGGCTGTTGCAGTCAGGGCAGGCGGGCTGTCGGCGGACGAAGGTTCGCTGAGCGCCAGGATACTCGTCGGAGCGCTTTCGAGTGCGATTATGTTCACCACCATTTTCGTGGTGCTCGACCACGCCGAGGCGGTGGCCCGGCGTGTAGGAGAGCCCTATGGCACATTGGTGCTGACTTTTGCCGTGACGGCAATCGAGGTGTCGATCATCGTTTCCATGATGCTGCATGGAGAGAACAACCCTACGCTTGCACGTGAGTCCGTCTTCTCAACGGTGATGATTGCATCTACCGGCGTCGTCGGCACGTGTCTTGCGCTCGGCGGCTGGCGTCATCGCAAGCAGGCAATTGTTCGACAAGGGACCAGCGCATATTTGGCGGTTCTGATCGCGCTGACCATCATGACGCTTATTCTGCCGACCTACACACAAGCTACGGGGCCGGGCACATTTTCGGCAGCTCAACTTGGCTTTGTGAGCGTGCTTTCGGTGCTGCTTTATGCAAGTTTTGTGTTCGCGCAGACTGTCCGCCACCGAGAAGACTTTGTCGAAGGGCAGGCCCACGGCGTTGCGCTGCGGACTGCCCCTCACGAAAGCGTCTTTGCCGGCGCATTGCTGCTTTTGATCGGGCTGATTGGCATTGTCATGCTCGCCGAGCAGGTCGCCGCAAGTGTTGAAAATACGCTCGTTGCCTATCAGGTGACACAGGCTGACAGCATTGTGGGGGCATTGATCGCCGGGCTGGTTTTGATGCCGGAGGCCATTTCGGCGGTTCGCGCTTCACTCAACAATGAGCTGCAACGCGGTTTGAATGTCGCGATGGGTTCCGCTTGTGCCACGATTGGTTTGACAATACCGGCGGTCGCAGCCGCCAGCCTGCTGACGGGAAGAGGGTTAACCCTGGGGCTGCCGGCTGCTGATGCGGTCCTTTTGGTCTTGGCGCTTTTCATATGCAATGTAAGCTTCAGCACTGAAAGAACGACGTTCTTGACCGGAATGGTCCATCTTGTAGTATTTTTTACTTATGTATTTCTGATATTTATACCATGAGAGCTTTGGTGCAAGCGAAGCGCCAAGGGGGCGGTATCCTTCGTTACCTCACGCCGTGGATTTGAGGTGGTCGATGAAGGCGCGCAGCTTCGGCAGGATCTGGCGCTTGCCGGGATGGTAGAGGAAGACGCCCGGCGTCGTGGCGGCGATGGTGTCTAGAGCGTTTCATATTTTGACGGAAGCGTAGCCTGCGTTTTCGAAGTAGTTCTTGCATTCGGCTGCCTCGATTGTTTCGACGAGG